>JAZGIX010000135.1:0-2292 GCA_036482315.1 Acidimicrobiia bacterium
GGCGGTCCCGCGCACCATCACCTGCATTCCTCCGTGGTCGACGCTGATGTGAATGCGGCCGTCGCCGCCGTCGAGGTTGCGAGCCCAGCGGGTCATGTTGCCGCCCTCGATATAGGCAACATCGTCGGTGAAAGCGCCCCAGATCGGGATGAGATGCGGTCCGCCGTCCGGCGTCACGGTCGAAACCCAGAAGATTGGAGCGGCGGATAGCGTGGCGGCCACCTCGTTCCACTCCAGCATGCCGGCCTCATCCTCGGCGATTCCGTACTCGCTTGGAATCCCGGGACGTCGGCGCTTGATCGGGGTCACGCCCACTCGCGGATGTCGACGAAGTGTCCGGCGACCGCTGCCGCTGCCGCCATTTGGGGACTGACCAGGTGGGTGCGGGAACCGCTGCCCTGGCGGCCTTCGAAGTTCCGGTTGGAGGTGGAGGCGCAGCGTTCGCCGGGACGAAGCACATCGTCGTTCATGGCGAGGCACATCGAGCACCCCGGTTCGCGCCATTCGAAACCCGCAGCCTTGAAGATCTTGTCCAATCCCTCGGCCTCCGCCTCCAGTTTCACCAGTCCCGATCCCGGGACGACCATGGCCGACACGGTGTCGTGCACCCGCTTGCCTTCGACCACCGACGCCGCCGCTCGCAGGTCACCCAAGCGGGCGTTGGTGCAGGAGCCGATGAACACCCGATCGATCGCGATGTCGGTGATCGGAGTTCCCGGTTGCAGATCCATGTAGTCGAGGGCGCGCTGCATCGCATCCCGTACGAGCGGATCGTCGGAACTATCTGGCGAAGGCACAGTCGCCGTCACCGGAACCGTTTGAGCGGGATTCGTGCCCCAACTCACGAACGGCGACAGTTGCGCGGCGTCGACGGCGACTTCGGTATCGAACCGGGCAGAGTCATCGGTTGGGAGAGACATCCAGTATTCGATCGCCTGTGTCCAAGCCTTACCAGAGGGGGCGTGAGCCCGGCCTTCCATATATGCGAAAGTCTTCTGGTCCGGTGCAATCAGCCCGGCCCGGGCACCCGCTTCGATCGACATGTTGCAGACGGTCATGCGTTCGTCCATCGAAAGCCCGGTTATTGCATCACCGCGATATTCGATGACATGGCCGGCGCCACCACTGACGCCGATCTGAGCGATGATCCCCAGGACCAAATCCTTGGCGGTGACACCAATCGGGAGGTCTCCCTCGACCGTGATCGCCATCGAACGCGGCCGCCGCTGGCGGATCGTCTGGGTTGCCAGCACGTGTTCAACCTCCGAAGTGCCAATTCCGAAGGCGAGAGCGCCGAAGGCACCGTGGGTCGAGGTGTGACTGTCACCACAGACGATGGTCATGCCCGGTTGGGTCGCACCCTGCTCGGGGCCGATCACATGCACGATCCCATTGCGGGGGTCGTCGGGACCGAACACGGTGATCCCTGTCGTGTCGCAGTTGGTGAGGAGGGCGTCGACCTGACGGCGAGACAGTGGATCGGTGATGCCGAGCGAGCGATTGAGCGTCGGAGTCCCGTGGTCGGCAGTTGCCAGTGTCAGATCGGGGCGTCGGACCGTCCGTCCCGCCATCTGCAGTGCCTCGAATGCCTGTGGCGAGGTGACTTCGTGGACGAGGTGGAGGTCCACGTAGAGGAGGTCGGGGTCATCACCTCCGGCCACAACGACGTGGTCGTCCCACACCTTCTCGAAGAGGGTGCGGCCCTGTGTCATTGAGCCACCAATTCGCACACCCGGTCTCCGACTTCGGCAGTCTGCATGCCCATCTCGCCGGCGGCCAGTGAGGGGAGCGCACCGGCCACGGTGGCCACCGCGTTCTCGACCGCGGCACCGGCCTCAGGTTGGCCGGTGTGGGTGAGAAGCATTCCTGCGGCTCCGATCGCCGCCAGCGGGTTGATCTTGCCTGTTCCGGCCACATCCGGCGCCGTGCCCCCGATCGGCTCGAACATCGAAACGCCGTCCGGGTTGAGGTTGGCTCCGGCGGCGATTCCCAGGCCGCCCTGGATGGCCGCTCCCAGATCGGTGATGATGTCACCGAACATGTTGTCGGTGACGATCACATCGAATCGTTCCGGGCTCTGCACCATCCAGGCGCAGACCGCGTCAACGTTGGCGTATGCCCGGTCGACTTGGTCGTAATCGGCTCCAACCTCTTCGAAGACTCGCATCCACAGGTCGTGGGAATGCAGCAAGACGTTGGTCTTGCCGCAGAATGTGAGGTGTCTTCGCTGGCGCGTTGCGGCGAGTTCGAAGGCGAATCGGATGGCCCGCTCCACTCCGAAGCGGGTGTTGA
>JAZGIX010000136.1:0-9054 GCA_036482315.1 Acidimicrobiia bacterium
CCTGCGCGGCCAGACCGCCGATGAGAGATTTGCGCTCTTGGGTGCGGTAGTCCCCCCGCTGGCAGCAGCAGGGCTGGGGTTCTTGAGGAGTTAGGACTCGCGTAGAAGGTCTCGGAGTCGGAGGGCCCCCCCTTCAATCGAGCTTCGCTCGATTGACTCCCCCTCCAGGGGGGAGTGTTCCTCTCTTCCTAACGCCTTATTCAGTAACCAGCGGTGGGTTGACACAAGTCCGTGACGAGCCGTCCCAGTGGCCCCACGGCTGGGGACCGTCATCCCACGGCCCGCTCCGGCTGGCGTTGCCGATCAATGTCTCGCGGGACTCCCAGACCAGCAGAGCGGCAACCACAATGTTGTGCTCCGGGTTGTAGGGGGTGGCGTTCACATCGAAGTTGGGGAAACGGTCTCGAACCCGAGCGGTCCGGGAGTCCCAGAATGACGGCCGGTGCTGGAAGAGTCCGGTGGTTCCTGACAGGTAGTTGACAACGTTGGGCTGGCCGCGGCTCTCGCAGAACATGATCGCCAGAGCGTTTTCGATCTGGTTGCCGAGGCAGTTGTTGGCATTGACGCCGGTGCCACACGCCTCATCGTGGAGGCCCCACTCCGTAAACACTTTGGTCACCAGGCTTCGCCACTGCTCGGTGCCGTCGGCTCCATTCCATCCGTAGCCGAAGGCACTCTCAGCCTTCGGTTTGATCTGGTTCATCTTGTCGAGCGTCTGCTGGTTGACGATCCCGCCACCGGGAAGCCCGTGTACGCCTTGGAAGCGTTGGACCGCTCGAGCGGTGCCGGAGCCGAAGATGCCATCGAACGGACCCGGGCTGAAGCCAACCAAGGCCACCAGCTCCTGCAACGCATGAACCTCTGCTCCGCGATCACCCACCTGGAGAATCACATCCGGAGCAACCGTGGTCTCGGACAGCAGATCGACCAGCGTCTGATTCACAGTCCCGGTCGCAGCAAGGGAGTTTGCCGACTGATACCGGGTGACGGCACTCTCGGTTAGACCACCGAATATCCCGTCGATCGGACCCGGAGAGAAGCCTGCGGTGGCCAGTAGCAGTTGGAGACTGCGAACACCCGAGCCGCGGTCGCCTCGGCGGTAAACGACCGATGCCACCCCGGGGTCGCTGGTGAGTGCCGTCCAGGTTGTCTGATCCACTGATCCGGTGACCGAAAGGCTCTTAGCCGACTGGAACTGACGCACGGCTTGCTCGGTGAGGCCACCGAAGATCCCGTCGAACGGGCCCGGATTGAATCCGGCATTGGCCAGCCGCTGCTGCAGGTTGCGTACATCTTCGCCCCGTTGACCACGTTGCATCAACAGTTCGCCGAGCAGAATGTCCCACTCGACCTGCGACACCCGGCCGTTCTTCTCCAACCCGTTTGCCGTTTGCAGCGCCACAACCGCCTGCTCAGTGAGTGGCCCGAAGGCTCCGTCGATCGGTCCCGGGTCGAATCCGCCATTCTTGAGCATTCCTTGCAGCGTGCTGACGTCCGAACCGGTGTCGCCTAACTGAAGCGGGAGATCGACCAGATATGACGCCGAGTTGAAGGTCGTCGTGTTCGACGAAGCGAAGGCCGCAGTGGTGCTGAGCATGACCATCGCGACGGTGACGATCAGCGTGCGCCCGAACCAACCGCTTTGTGATCCTGTTCGCATGGCTCTCCCCGAAGGTAACTCATCAAGTGACAATCGCCGTGGACCTAATCAGGTCTTCTCGAATCACATCGGCATCCCGAGTCCTGCGGCTTGACGCGAAAGCTAGGACGGTTCTCGGCATACCGGTAACGGACGGGAGGCGGCGGGAGCCGCCGACCCTCACCCAATCCCGTGGAGCTCGGCCTTGGCCTCGCGTGTCATCAGGCCCTCGACCATGTCGGCCGGTTTCGACCCTTCGTACAGCACCGATCCGACCATCTCGGCGATCGGCATCTCGATCTGATTGCGTTCGGCCAGAACGAGAATCGCTTCGGTGGATTTGACTCCTTCGGCAACCATGCTCATCTCGGCGACGATCGTCTCGAGCGACTTGCCCCGTCCAAGCTCGACGCCGACCCGGCGATTCCGGCTCTGATCCGAGAAGCACGTCGCCACCAGATCGCCCATACCGGCGAGTCCGGCGAAGGTGAGCGGTGCACCGCCGAGGGCGACGCCGAGCCTGGTGAGTTCGGCGAGCGCACGGGTCACGAGCGCCGCCTTGGAGTTGTCGCCATACCCCAGACCGTGAGCCATGCCGGCCGCGATCGCCATCACGTTCTTGAGCGCTCCGGCCGATTCGCATCCGATGACATCCGGATTGGTGTACACCCGAAATGCCGATTGCATGAACATCGCTTGCAGCATCTCTGCGACAGCCTGATCGGGTATCGCAATCACGGCTGCCGCCGGCTGGCCGAGCGCTACCTCTCGAGCCAGGTTGGGCCCGGTGAGGACTCCGATGCGGCTGGGGTCGATCGACAAGACCTCGGCAGCCACCTCGGTCATTCGCAACTGTGAGCCTCGCTCGACCCCCTTACTGAGGCTGACGACGCAGGCATCGGGAGCCACGAGATCCTTGGCGCTCTCCAGGACATCACGGAACCCGTGAGATGGCACCGCCAGCACCACGACGTCGGTGCCTTCCAGTGCTGCTGTCAGGTCGGAGGTGACCACCAGCGCCTCCGGCAATATGATCCCCGGCAGGTATGACTTGTTCTCCCGGTATGAATTCATCTGCGCCGCCACTTCGTCGCGACGGGTCCACAACGTGGTTGGAACCCGAGCCGCGACCATGGCCGCGACCGCAGTACCCCACGATCCGGAACCGATTACGGCGACGTTCATAAGGCGACGCTACATGAAGCCAGTGGCGAGTAGCCAGTAGCCAGTAGCCAGTAGCCAGTAGCCAGTAACCAGTAACCAGTAACCAGTAACCAGTAACCAGTAACCAGAGTGTCGCCTGTCTTACTGGGTACTGGATACTCGATGGCCCCGAGCTGAGTCCACGCAGGACGCGTCGACCACGGCGGCCGCGATTCGGTCTGGTACTGGATACTTGCCGGCACGCTGATCGAGACCAAGGTGAATACGTCAGTCTCGCGTGGAAACGAACCGGCTCCAGAACGATCCTTGAAAAGGATCGACGAACCGGCAAGCCTTGTTCGGGTGACGGAAGGAACCACCAGGCGTACCTACGTACTCGACACCTGTGTGATCCTTGCTGATCCAACGGCGCTGCTCCGATTCGAGGAGCACGACGTCGTGCTCCCCCTGGTCGTGATCGAGGAGCTGGACCGCAAGAAGACGAAGATGGACGAAGTCGGCTCCAACGCCAGACGAGCCATCAGGCTGCTGGAAGACCATGGGGCTTCGGAGGTGGGCGGCCTACGAACGGCGGTCGAACTCCCGGGCGGAGGAACTCTCCGCATCGAGATGAACGGAGTCGGGTCGCCGAGGCTCCCGGAAGTGTTCGACCCCGCGACTCCCGATCACCGGATTCTCTCTGCATGCCTCGAAATCACCGATGCGGGAACCGACGCAGTTCTGGTCACCAAGGACGCCGCGTTGCGTATCAAAGCCGCGCAACTGGGCGTCACAGTCCAGGATTATCGGGCCGACACCGTCTCGGTGGATGAGTCGTATTCAGGGGTCATCGAACTCGATACCGATTCGACAACTGTCGACCGCCTGTACACCGATGGCAAGGTGGTGGTCCACGGCCTCGAAGCCGTTATGAACCAATTCGTCGTGCTTCACGCCGGATCGCAATCAGCCGTCGGCCAGGTCGCCGGCGTCTCCCCGGAACCGACGGTGGTCCGGGTGCCCGGGCACCGCCGGGTCTTCGGTGTCGAATCGAAGAACATTCGACAAGCATTCGCGATCGAGCTGCTGATGAACCCGGACATCCCCGCGGTTTCGATCATGGGTCCGCCGGGAACCGGCAAGACGTTCCTGGCACTGGCCGCAGGGCTGGAGCAGGTGATCGAGGCCGGTCGCTATCGAAAGGTATCGGTGTACCGGCCCCTCGTCGCGGTCGGACGCCAGGAGGTCGGCTATCTACCGGGAGACCTCGGCGAAAAGCTCGCTCCGTGGATGGCTGCGATCCACGACAATCTCTATGCGCTGTTTTCTGAAGGAGGCTCATCGGCGGCCAGGGATGCCCTCGACGAATTGACGGAGCGTGACGAACTCGAACTGGCCGCGATCACCTATCTCCGAGGGCGCTCGATCACGGGAGAGTTCGTCATCATCGACGAGGCACAGAACCTCGAACTCCCGACACTCAAGGTGATCCTCACCCGGATCGGTTCGGACGCCAAGGTTGTGTTCTGTGGGGACTTCACCCAGGTGGACAATCCGTATGTCTCGCCATTCGGTGGAGCCGCCGCTCTGATCGAAAAGATGAAGGGCAACTCGCTCTTTGGTCACGTGACGCTGCAGCGAACAGTGCGCAGCCCGCTGGCCGAACTGGCGTCGAAGCTGCTGTAGTAAGTCCAGACTCCTGACTCCTGACTCGTGGCCCCTCGGCTAGCGTCGAGGCGTGACCGAGCGCCCACCCAGCTACCCGGGCTACTCCGGTGAACCTCCTCGGCGAACCGGGTTGGCTCGACGGACCGCGCGGGCGGCGGCGCGACGAGTCGATGCGGCCTTTAGCCGCAACGGTCCGGCCTTCCGGCAGTTGGCCGTCTCGTGGTCGGCCAATGTTGCAGGTGACACCCTGGTCGCGGTGGGTCTGGCGGGAACGCTCTTCTTCTCGGTTCCATCCAGCGAGGCGCGCGGCAACGTTGCCCTTTACCTGCTGCTGACCATCGCACCCTTTGCGGTGGTAGTTCCGGTGCTGGGTGGTGTGTTTTCTCGCTTCAAAGGCATCTACCGCGGTTCGATCATCGTCGCTTCATTCCTGCGCACGTTGTTGGCATTGGTGATGATGCTGGGCCTGACCACGATCTGGCTCTACCCGCTCGCCTTCGGGATGCTGGTGCTATCGCGCCTCTACGGCATCTCGAAGAACAGCTTGCTTCCCATCGCGCTCGCCGAACCGGTCGCACTTGTGAGCGCCAACGCCCAACTCGCCCGCATCGGGATACTTGCTGGAGCAGTGGTGCTGCCACTCGGCGCTCTGGCGGTGCAGATCGATCCTGCAGTGGCCCTGGCCCTGGCGGCCGCGTTCTTCTTCGTTTCGACCTTTACGGCCTTCGGGCTCCCCAACCCGCGACGAGCCCAGCCGGTCGAGAGTGACATCCTCGACACGCCCTGGCCGCAACGTCCCCCGGTGCCACGAAGAGCGATTGGCCTGTCGCGGCTGGCCACGGCCGGTGTCCGGTTGCTCAACGGCTTCCTCTTGCTCTTGCTGGCGTTCGAGTTCCGCGACACCGATGCCCGGGCCTTCGACTTCGCAGCGCTCATCGCCGCCGCCGGCCTCGGATACGGCCTTGCCTCGATGGTCAGCCCGGTACTGGAGCGCCGAATCCGCGAGGAGCCGATGGTCGTGGCGGCTCTGGCACTCGAGGCGGCCGCAGCCTTCATTGCCGGCCAGTTCTTCGGCCTGGCGGCTGCGGCTGCCTTGGCGGCAGCTGCCGGCCTCGCCTGGGGAACCGCCAAGTTTGCCTTCGATGCCATGTTGCAGGCTTCGGTCCCACCCGATCAGTCAGGGAAGGCGTTCATCCGTAGCGAGACGGTATTTCAGTTGGCCTGGGTGATCGGGGCGATCATTCCGGTGGTTCTCACCGTCGATGCCGAGGTCGGTTTGGCACTTGCCGGCGTGGCAGCCCTTACCGCGCAGACGGTGTTCGTGTCGGGCCTGCTCGTCGAGCGATAGGCGCTCTTCGATTTCCAGCGTCGGACGGACAGGGTGCCACCGGCTCCCGATCCGCTGAGTCTCTTAGCCCTCTTCCGGCGCCGGAGCATCGATCGTCACCGTCACGCCCTTGATCATGGCGGCGATGGCGGCGATGGCGGTCAGGCGGGGAGCCAGGACGACGCCGGCAGCGGCGGCGGCAGCCGCGTGGATCAATTTGAGCTTGACGGCAGGCGAACCGTCGGGTCCGCCGATAGTGACCGTCCGCTCCATGGCGGTTTCGAAGAGATTCGAGAAGGTTTCGTTCACGGGCGACACGTTAGCGACAAGGCGGCACCGGACCGCCGTAGGCTCAGGCGCCATGAAAGCCTTCCAGATCGTGGCCGCAGGCGCGCCTCTCGCTGAGGTCGAGCTGGCCGAAGTGGACCCCCGTCCGGGCGAGGTGGTTGTCTCTATTCGAGCGGCCGGCATCTGCCGCTCCGACGTGCACTACAAGTCGGGAACCCGCCCGGTGCCCTCGCTTCCACTGGTGCCCGGTCATGAGATAGCGGGAACGGTCCAAGCCATCGGCGAAGGCGTGGACACTCACCAGGTCGGCGACCGGGTCTGCTTGCACTATCTGGTGACATGCACCGAGTGTGACTCGTGCCGCCGTGGTGCCGAGCAGTTCTGCGAGTCCGGCCAGATGATTGGTCTGGATCGTCACGGCGGATACGCCGAGGCGATCATCGTTCCGGCGCGTAATGCCCACCACATCCCGGACGGAGTGTCCATCGAGGCTGCGGCCGTGATGATGTGCTCGACCGCCACCTCGCTGCATGCTCTACGCCGCGGCCGCGCCGGACCGGGATCGAAAGTGGCCGTCTTTGGATCGGGAGGACTGGGGATGTCGGCGATTCAACTCGCCCTGGCGATGCAAGTAGATGCGGTCTTCGCCATCGACACCAACCCGGTGAAGCTCGACACTGCCGCGGAACTCGGTGCCATTCCGATCGACGGATCGGGCGATGTCGCGGCGGCAGTGAGGGCGGCGTCGACAGGTGGAGTCGACATCGCGCTCGAGCTGGTCGGCTCGGCGCCCCTGATGGCCAAAGTGGTTGCCTCTCTCGCTCCAGGAGGCCGCGCCGTCGCGGTAGGCATCACCGACAGTGAGTTCGGTCTCGACCCGTATCGCGACCTCATTCGAACCGAGGCCGAGATTCTCGGTTCGGCCGATCATCTCGCCACCGAGATCGATGAACTCCTGACCTGGGCACAGCAAGGAGTCATCGATATCGACCGGCTGATCACGCAACGCGTCCCGTTCGAATTGGGACTGGTCAACGACGCGCTGGACCGACTCGAGGGTTTCGGTGACGAGATTCGCTCGGTCATCACGCCCGATTGAGTGGCCAGTGCCATTAGCGTCGCTCTGGTGAAACTCCCCGCCCAGATCCGCCAAGCGATTGAGGCCCATGCCAGGTGGGCTTTCCCGCAGGAAGCGTGCGGGCTTCTCGCTGCCGACGCAGCAGGCCGGCTGCGCATGGCGTACTGCCTCACCAACGTCGAAGCCAACTCGAGTCGGTTCACGGTGGATCCTGCAGAGCACTTTGGAGCGCAGTCTCATGCCGAGCGCCACGGCTGGAAGATCGCCGGTTCGTTCCACTCGCACCCCCGCTCCGCGGCCGAGCCGTCGGCCCACGATGTCTCAGGAGCGCTCGATCCGAGCTGGATCTACGTAATCGCGGGCCCGGTCGAGGAGCAGGTCCCGGTTCGGGCGTTTCGAATTCGTTCCGGCTCCGTGAGGGAACTCGACATGGTGGCCACGCCGTGAACCTCTCCTATCACGGTCTGGTCGATCGATTGCGAGCCCAAGTAACCGAGATCAGCACTTCGGACCTCGCCGACCGGCTTGACGCTCCGCCGATCCTCATCGATATTCGCGAACCGCAGGAAGTCCGATCGGGAGTTATCCCAGGCTCCTATTCCGTACCTCGCGGCGTCCTCGAAGGAGCAATCTGGCAGCTCAGCCCCAACCCGAGCAGTGAAATCGTCTTGATTTGTGACGGCGGCAACCGAACGATCTTGTCGGCAGCCTCCCTGCAGTCCATGGGCTTCAACAACGTGTCCTCACTCGCCGGGGGAACCACCAAATGGCGAAGGGAGGGAAGACCGTTGCTCGTCCCCGGAGCCGCGTCCGCAGCCGATACACCGATGCTGCAACTCAGCCCCGACGATGAGTCGCGGTATGCCCGACATCTGGTGCTCGAAGGCGTGGGTCGCGCGGGCCAACAGCGCCTCGCTTCTGCCGCGGTTCTCATCGCGGGCATCGGGGGCCTCGGCTCACCGGTGGGTCTCTACCTCGCCGCGGCAGGCGTCGGCCGAATCGGGTTGGTCGATCCGGACGTGGTGGACGTCACCAACCTGCAGCGTCAAGTGATCCACGACACGAGCCGACTCGGACTACGCAAGGTCGATTCGGCAGCGACCGCCATTCAGCACCTCAACCCCGGAGTCACCGTCGACCGGCACCCGGTCGCCCTTCAAGCCGACAACGTTCTAGAGGTTCTCAACGGATACGACATCGTCATCGATGCCACCGACAATTTCCCGACCAGGTATCTGCTCAACGACGCTTCACTGCACCTGCGGATTCCGGTCGTTCACGGCTCGGTCTACAAGTTCGAGGGACAGGCCTCGGTCTTCCGGCCGTACGCCGGCCCCTGCTATCGCTGCCTCTTTCCACAGCCCCCTCCACCGGAGTTCGCCCCCAACTGTGCTGAGGCGGGCGTGCTCGGGGTTCTCCCCGGCACGATGGGGATGATCCAGGCGACCGAGGCCGTCAAGTTGATCCTCGGCCTCGGTGAGACTCTCGAAGGGCGGCTGCTCACCTACGACGCGCTCACCGCGGAGTTCGAAACATTGACGATCCGGCGCGACCCGAGTTGTGCGGCCTGCGGCAACGAAGATCAGCCACCGATGCTCGTCGACTACGACGAAACGTGTGTCGCCGTCGCGCGCTAGCGGGATTCCTCCCGGGCTCTGCTTCGACCGATCCTGCGCACTAGGCAGAGCCCGATCACGCCACCTAGACCCAAGTTGATGACAGCCAGAACCACGGCGGCGACGAAGCCGGTGAGGTCACCTCCCGGTGTCGGCAAGGTAATGAGCACAGCAGAAGTCAACACCCGGTGCGCCCGACGACTACGCCCCCACCAGCCGCCACACCAGCCCGGCCTGGAGCAGATAGACCTCGCCGTCGGGACCAACGCCGAACGACGTCAACCCGAAGAGTCGG
>JAZGIX010000137.1:0-5249 GCA_036482315.1 Acidimicrobiia bacterium
GATGAAGAAGTCTTCGTGCATGCTCGGGATCCGTATACCCGGGTAGACATTCTCCCGAGTTCGCGCCACATCGAAGTGGTTGTGAACGGCGTCAGGGTCGCCGACAGTCATCAGCCACGGCTGCTGACCGAAACCGGTCTCCCGACGCGGTACTACCTGCCGAAGACGGACGTTCGGATGGACCTGCTCGAGACGACCGAGACCGCTACAGACTGTCCCTACAAGGGCACCGCGCAGTACTGGTCTGTGACCGCCGGCGGCGAGACGTTCGACGACATCGTGTGGGGTTACAAGACGCCGGTAGAAGAAAGCATGCGAATCGCCGGTCTGGTCAGCTTCTACAACGAGAAGGTCGACATCTACGTGGACGGCGTTCTCGAGGAACGCCCGAAGTCAGTGTTCTCGTAGTCGGCGGCGGCTAGGAGTCTCCCGACGTCAGTAATTGGTCATTAGTCCTTAGCCCGAGAGAACCGCTCCCCCCTTGAGGGGGAGTCAAACGCCGGCGGCGTTTGGAGGGGGGGCCCTCCGACTCCGGGATCTGCCGCGCAACTCTGACGGTATCGCCTATTGCTTCTTGGCTTCCAATTGATCCATCAGTACCGCAATCCGCGCGGTGCAGGTCTCGTCGGCGGCCGGTGGGACCAGTTCGATGAGTCGGGCTGCTGCTGCGATCAGGGCCGAACCGGACGGTGAGTCCGGATGCTCCTTGACCACCGGCTTGCCCTCGTCCCCTCCTCCCACCACCAGCGGGTCGAGGGGGATCTGACCGATGAGCGGGACGCCCAGGTCGGCCGCCAGTTCGGCCCCACCCCCAGATCCGAAGAGCTCGTAATGCGTGCCGTCGTCGGCGGTGAATCCGGACATGTTCTCGATGACGCCGACGACCGGGAGAAACGACCGGCGCGCCATGTCGGCTACTCGGGCCGCGACCTTCTGAGCCGCCTTTTGTGGTGTGGTCACCACCACCATCTCTGCTTGGGGAAGCATTCGGGAGAGTGCCATTTGGACGTCGCCGGTGCCGGGAGGCATGTCGATCATCAGGTAGTCGAGATCTGCCGGCCAAGCAACGTCGTGGAGGAATTGTTCAACGGCCTTGGAGAGCATGAGTCCTCTCCACATCAGAGCGGTCTCTTCATCGTCGATCAAGAGTCCGGTGGAGACGAAGTGGATGCCTCCCGCCTGCCCGGGACGGATCTTGCGATCATCGTCGGCCTCTAGTCGGGTGTCTACCCCGAGCATGCGGGGGATGGAGAACCCCCAGATGTCGGCATCGAGGAGCCCTACTTCGAATCCGGCGTCTCGCAGCGCGACGGCGAGATTCACCGTCACCGACGACTTTCCGACGCCGCCTTTTCCCGAGCCGATCGCGATGACCCGGGTGAGCGGATTGACCATGGTCGATGCCGCGGTATCTCGCGCCGTCCGGCGCGCCACCGACATGAGCTCGGATCGTTGTCGTTCGGTCATCGCAGTCACGGTGACCTCGGTTCGCTCGATCCCCGGAATGGCGGTGACCTTGCGAATCACGTCGCCTTCGATCTGATCGCGCATCGGACAGGCGGCGATGGTCAGAGCGATACCGACGGTGGCGACTCCGTCGGATATCGAGATATCGCTCACCATGCCGAGTTCGACCACGTCGGCACCGAGTTCGGGGTCTACGACTCCCCGCAGGGCGGATTCGACATCTGTGACCGTCACATCGGCTGGCATGCCGTCACCGTAGTGACGGGGGTTGTCGTACCGGACAAGACCCTATCGATAGGGATCCCGGATCATTACAATCCATATCCCGACCCCGGACTAGGAGCTGAAATGCAGGCGATTTCGATCACCCCGAGGAGCGCCGCGCCCAAGGTGATAATGACGTCGGCGGCAGCAGCCAAGGTCGCCGAGCTCATCTCGCGCGAAGACGACGACAGCATCGCGCTGCGTCTCGGTGTGCGCCCCGGAGGTTGCTCGGGCTTCAGCTACGAGCTCGAACTCGATTCCAAGATCGATGACAACGACATCGTCAACGAGTTCGACGGCGTAAAGCTCGTGGTCGACCCTCAGAGCATGGAGAAGGTCAACGGAGCCGAAATCGATTACCGCGACACCCTCCAAGGGGCCGGGTTCCACATCAACAACCCCAACGTCCAACGCTCCTGCGGCTGCGGCAACAGCTTCAGCTAAATCTCACTCTCCCCTCTGGGGGGAGTCAATCGGCGGAGCCGATTGGTGGGGGGCACCGCTGAGCCTCTTCTTGGATCACTCTCCCCTTTGGGGGGAGTCAATCGGCGGAGCCGATTGGTGGGGGGTACCTCTCGACCAACCCCGCCAGGAACGGTGCCGCTAGATGTTCTGTCGCGGCGGCCGCAATATCGGCCCCGGGAAGTGCCGGATTCCAAGAGGACACCGAGAAGGCCACCACCCGACCGCTTGCGGCCAGCGCATCGAGCGCTCTTCTCACCTCGCTGAGGGATGGACCACCAGGAGCCGGATAGTTCATCGCCGGCATCTCGGTTGGATCTACGACGTCGCCGTCTACGTGAACGTAGAGAGGCCCGTCCGCGAGATGATCGGAGGAGATCTCGGCCACCGTGGCGACCCGAATGCCCGACGCTGCGATGGAAGCGTCTTCACCCTGATCGAGGTCCCGACCATCCACCAAGACGACCCGCTCATCGAGCAGCGGGGTCAGGCCGGCGCGCTCGACGATCGTCTGCTCGCCGCGACCGGTCAGCATCGCCAGCGGCATTCCTCCGATGAACCCCGATGGCGATGTCTCCCAGGTGTTGAAGTCACCGTGGGCATCGAAGAAGATGAGAGTCGGTTGGAGCCCCTTCCTTTGGAGCCCGGCGAGGACCCCGATCGTGCTGACACAGTCGCCCCCGTAAACGACAATGTCGTCCAGAGTCGTTACACGGTCGGCCAGGTGGCGGTAAAGAGCGCCCATACGGTGCTGGGGATCATCGGCGGGTAGTGAAGGATCGAGCACTTCATGGGGTGACGGAACCTGGAAACCAGGCATCGAGTCACCCATGAAGAATGGAACCGAGACGATGGTCATTCGTTCAAGCTAGCGATCCCGATCAATGTCGGACCAATTCGAGTCGGACGGGCAAATCGCAGCAACGCGGGGCCGTTACCCTCCGTCCCAATCCGTTCACGAGGGAGCAGTTGCATGCCCAAATCCGTGCCGACGATCACCAGCGGACCTGCGCCGGTGGGGCCCTATTCGATCGCCGCCGAAGCCAATGGCTTTGTGTTCTTGTCAGGGCAGGTGGCCTTCGACCCGGCCACCGGCGATCGCGTCGACGAAACGGTCGCCGCCGAGGCGGGCCAGATCATGACCAACATCGGATCGATCTTGGGGGATCTCAGCCTCGACTACGACGACATCGTCAAAACGACCATCTTTCTCACCGACATCGGGGACTTTGCAGCCGTCAACGACGTCTACGGCAACTCTTTCACCGGTGAGCCTCCGGCACGTTCGACCGTGCAGGTCGGTGCACTTCCGGTCGGATTCCGGGTAGAAATCGAAGTCATCGCCGCACGATGAGTGCCGACAGGCGCTCTGAGAGGAACACCACACATGACCAGGGATGAAATCTTCGCCGCACTGGGACTGGAAGACGTCAACAGCGGCGGGTATGCAGCCGGGTGGCTGGATACGACCGGAGACGTTCTCGAGGTGGAGAACCCGACGACCGGCGAGATGATCGGCGCCGTAAAGCAGTGCTCCGAAGACGACTACGAGAAGATCATCGAATCGGCCCGCGAGACCTTCGAGCGGTGGCGGATGATCCCCGCTCCCAAACGCGGTGAGTACATCCGGCTGATCAGCAACGCACTACGCGACAAGAAGGAGGCCCTTGGAGCCCTGGTGTCGCTAGAGATGGGCAAGATCCAGGCCGAAGGCGAAGGCGAAGTCCAGGAGATGATCGACATCGGTGACTTCGCCGTTGGTCTGTCGCGTCAGCTGTACGGATTGACGATGGCCTCGGAGCGTCCCCGCCACCGCATGTACGAGCAGTGGCATCCGCTCGGCGTCGTCGGCGTGATCAGCGCCTTCAACTTCCCGGTGGCCGTCTGGTCGTGGAACACATTTCTGTCTGCGGTGTGCGGCGACACCAACGTATGGAAGCCGTCGTCGCAGGTCCCGCTCAGCGCGGTGGCCGTCACCAAGATCTGCCACGAGGTGATGGAAGGCACCGGATTTGAGGGCGTCTTCAATCTCCTCGTCGGCAGCGGGAGGACGGTGGGTGATCGGCTCATCAACGATCGCCGGGTTCCTCTCATCTCCGCCACCGGGTCTTGCAACATGGGCGAGAAAGTGGGTGTCGCCGTGGCCAAACGTCTGGGGCGATCGCTGCTCGAGTTGGGCGGCAACAACGCTGTCGTCGTTCTGAACGACGCCGACGTCGACATGGTGATCCGAGCCGTGCTCTTCGGGGCCGTCGGCACCGCCGGTCAGCGCTGTACTTCGACTCGTCGGTTGATTGTCGAAAAGGGCATCAAGGACGAGGTGGCCAAGCGCCTCCTCGATGCGTACCAGCAGATCCGTATCGGCGACCCGCTCGATCCTACGACCCTCATGGGACCGCTCGTCAACGAGCAGGCAGTCCACAACATGATGACCGCCATCGACGTCGCGGTGAACCAGGGCGGCGAGGTGCTCGTCGGCGGCAAGTTGGTAGATACCGGACTCGATGGGTATTTCGTCGAGCCGACGATCATCGAGATCGCCGGCGATGCCGAGGTTGTGCAGGAAGAGACGTTCGCCCCGATCCTGTATCTGATCGAGGCGGAAGACCTCCAGGATGCGATCACAATTCAGAATGGTGTGCGCCAGGGACTTTCGTCGGCGATCTTCACCGACAGCATGCGGTCCGCCGAGCAGTTCCTATCTCATGAGGGATCGGATTGCGGCATTGCCAACGTCAACATCGGTACCTCGGGCGCCGAAATCGGTGGGGCGTTCGGCGGCGAGAAGGAAACGGGCGGTGGCAGGGAGTCGGGCTCCGACGCCTGGAAGGCATATATGCGGCGACAGACCAACACGATCAACTGGGGAGCAGAGTTGCCGTTGGCCCAGGGCATCGAATTCGGTTAACGGCTGGCGACGTTTCCAGCGAGGGGAGGGTGCCTGTCACTTCGTGAGCCTGCAGCCTGCAGCGTGCAGCTAAGAGACCCCCCATCCCCCTCGTCGCTTCGCTCCTCACGGAGTCAATCGGCGTAGCCGATTGGAGGGGGGTTTGATC
>JAZGIX010000138.1:0-9151 GCA_036482315.1 Acidimicrobiia bacterium
CGCCGGCCTCTCCCAGGGCCACTTCTGACGCTGGTGCTGACCAGCACCCTCGAGCGTGGCTTCGGGGCGGGATTTCGGGTGCTTCGAGCCCAGTTCTGTTCGACTGTCGGGCAGGATTCGACAGTAGACATATCGTCATCTAGAATAGACAATATGTCTAACAATGATGAGATCGCCGGTGCGGCACCCAGCCGCGATTCGGTGATCGTTGCCAAGGGTTTGTGGAAGTCGTTCGACAGCGTGGAGGCCGTGACGGATCTGAGTTTCTCCGTCGATGCCGGACAGGTGGTGGGTCTTCTCGGGCCGAATGGTGCCGGCAAGACGACCACCATCAATATGTTGGCCACGTTGGTGTCGATCGATGCGGGATCGGCGACTGTTGGTGGTTTCGACGTCGCGACGCAGCCGGATCAGGTTCGGCAGCTGATCGGGCTGGCCGGGCAGTCGGCGGCGGTCGACGAGAAGTTGACAGCGAGAGAGAATCTGGGGTTGTTCGGTCGCCTCTACAAGATCCCACGGACGGAGCGCAAGCGGCGAGCCGAAGAGTTGATCGAGCAGTTCGACATGGGTGACTTTGCCGGTCGCGTGGTCGGTACCTACTCCGGGGGTCAGCGACGCAGACTCGATGTCGCGGCGGCGCTGGTGGCGGAACCGCTGGCGCTGTTTCTGGACGAACCGACCACTGGTCTCGACCCGCGAAGCAGAGCCGAACTCTGGGATGCCATTGGACGACTCGCCTCGCAGGGGACCGCGATCGTTCTAACAACCCAGTATCTCGAAGAAGCCGATCGCCTCGCCGACAACATCGTCATCATCGATGAAGGGAAAGTTGTAGCTTCCGGCGGTCCGGAGACCCTTAAGCGAGACCTCGAACGCGATGTCCTGGAAGTCCACGTCGCCGACGAGGCCGACCTCACCGCCGCTCTCGACATCATCGGACCGACCGAGGGCCTGTCGACCGACGTCGACGCACGTCGGATTGGCATACCGGTGGGAGATGGGGCGAGCCGCTCCCTCGACCTACTCCGACGCCTTGAGGAGGGCGGTGTCTCAATCTCCGACTTCCAGTTACGCCGTCCCACGCTCGATGACGTCTTCCTGGGCCTCACCGGATCCCCGATCGACAACGAGGAGGTGTCGGCATGACGACCGAACTCGTCCGTTCCGAGACCCGACCGGCATTGGTGTTCGACCCGAGCATCCGGCTCCGACTACGTAGAGCCGTCCAGGACACCAACACCGTGCTGTGGCGCGACACCATCCGAACCATTCGGCAACCTGAAATGCTCATCTTTGCGGTCATCATGGGCGTGTTCTTTCTGGTTCTGTTCAATTACATATTCGGTGGCTCCATCGGCGCCGGTGCCGACATCGACTACCTACGATTCCTCGTGCCGGGAGTTTTCGTAATCACCGCCCTCCAAGGGGCCCAACAGACCAGCCTGGGCCTGGCGGCGGATCTGACCGAAGGTGTGATCGACCGGTTCCGCTCTCTCCCGATGAGTCAGGTGGCAGTGATCGCCGGGCGGACCGTCGCCGATGCCGTCCGCAACGTCGCGGGTCTCATCCTCGTCGCCCTGGTCGGTGTCCTGATGGGCTACCGCTTCGCTTCGCTCAGCGGCGCAGTGGCGGCGATCGCGATCGCGACCGCGATTGGATACGGCTTCTCGTGGCTGGGCGCCGCAATCGCCGTCAAGGTCAAACAACCCGACATGGTCGGCATGTTGTCGATGTTTTGGCTGTTCCCCCTCATGCTCGCCAGCACCGCGTTCGCCCCTGCCCAGACAATGCCAGGCTGGTTGCAAGCCTTCGTCACCAATCAGCCGATCTCGGTGGCGTCCGACGCAGTTCGAGGCCTGGCGAACGGGACACCGGTTGGCGGAGACATTCTGCTGACCCTCGGATGGACGGCCGCTCTTCTTCTGCTGTTCATCCCACTGTCGATTCGCCTCTACCGGAGTGGTTTCTGATGTCCGAGGCAACACCGGCACACCCCGGCGCCGCCGCCTCTCCCGACGATCGCATAATCGAAGCCGCGCTGACCTTGATCGCCCAACAAGGCCTGGGAGGCGTCACCATGTCGGGGATCGCCGATACTGCCGGCGTGGCTCGTCAAACCCTCTACAACCACTACCCCGACATCGATAGCATCGTCGCTGAGGCCATCAGCCGACACAATCGAGAGAGCATCGACCTGCTGGAGGCATCGCAGCGCGTTGTCGACCTTCCTGAGGACAAGCTCGAACAGCTCGTGCGCCACGTCGTGTCGATCGGGGCCCATGCCCACCATGCTCGTGGCTTCCATCTCGGGCTATCTGCCGACGCCCGAGCCACTTTGGGCGCCTACGACGAGACGCTCGATCGTCGCATCCGCGAGATACTTGCGGAGGGGCAACGCACCGGAGTCTTTCGCTCCGACCTCACGCCCGATGTCGACGCCATCCTGATACGACACGCGCTCAATGGGCTCTTGGACCTCGCAGCCGGCGCGCCCGACCAGGCCGCACAACTCGCCACCACCGGAACTCGCACGCTTCTCGCCGCGGTCGCCAAGCGCTGAACCCGAGCACCGGCGACCGGCGACCCCCGGACCGGAGGGGCGCGGCACGGTCCGACTGCCCGCTACCGTCGCGGTATGCCACCGAGCGACCCCTCCTGGCCTACGTCCGGTCCCCTGGTCATCGGCATCGCCGGCGGGTCGGGCTCGGGTAAGACCACGATCGCTCAATCGATCGTCGAGGCGGTCGGTCACGATGAGGTCGCCCTCATCCAGCACGACGCTTACTACCGCGATCTGAAGCATCTTCCGCTCGAAGAGCGCGCCAAGGTCAACTACGACCACCCGGACTCGATGGAGAGCGACCTGCTGGTCGAGCACCTTGGCATCCTTGTCGGCGGAAAGGCCATCGATCGCCCGGTGTACGACTTCACCATCCACAATCGTTCCGAGAAGACCATTCGAGTCGAGCCGAGGCCGGCGATCATCGTCGAGGGGATCCTCGTGTTGTACGAATCGGCGTTGCGAGATCAAATGGACCTCAAGGTCTACGTGGATACCGATGCAGATCTGCGGCTGGCCCGCCGCTGGGAGCGCGACATAAAAGATCGCGGTCGGAGTTTCGACTCGGTGCGGGACCAGTACCTGGCGACGGTGAGACCGATGCATCTCCAGTTTGTCGAGCCATCAAAGAGGTACGCCGACATCGTGATTCCGGAGGGATACAACTTGGGGGCGGTGGGCACAGTCATCTCGGCGATACGCGATGTATTGCGAGGCAGGTAGGGGGACTCCAGTTTCCGGTCGCCAACAGTCGCGTCGTGAGTGGCCGGAGTCGGAGGGCCCCCCCTCCAATCGGCTGCGCCGATTGACTTCCCCTCAAGGGGGGAGTGGTTCGTTATTGCGAATTGCGATTTGCGAATTTCTGTCACTCACCAGTCCGCGATAATCCTCTTCGTCTACCTGACCTAGGAGCAAGAATGCCCGACAAGATCACGATGGGTCCGGATGGGCTCCAGGTTCCGGATGAGCCGATCATTCCCTTCATCGAAGGCGACGGGATCGGACCCGACATCTGGTCGGCCTCCAGCCGCATATTCGATGCCGCCGTCAAAGAGGCATACGGCGGAAGCCGATCTATCACTTGGATGGAAGTGCTGGCCGGCCAGAAAGCCTTCGACGAGACGGGTGAGTGGCTTCCCACCGACACCATCGAGAGTCTCGGGTCGCACATCGTTGGGATCAAGGGCCCGCTCACCACACCGGTTGGTGGCGGAATCCGCAGCCTCAACGTCGCCATTCGCCAGATCATGGACCTCTATGCCTGCGTGCGGCCGGTTCGCTGGTATCAGGGGGTTCCCTCTCCGGTCAAGCACCCCGAGAAGATCGACATGGTCATCTATCGCGAGAACACCGAGGATGTGTACGCGGGCAAGGAGTTGGCCGCCGGTAGTGCCGAGGTGAGGAAGCTGATCGAGTTCCTCGAAGGCGAGTACGGCTGGGAGATTCGCCCGGACAGTGGAATCGGGATCAAGCCCATTTCAGAGACAGGTTCGAAGCGGCTCATTCGAGCGGCAATCAAATTTGCATTGGAAAACGGACGTAGGAACGTCACCCTGGTGCACAAGGGGAACATCATGAAGTTCACCGAGGGTGCCTTTCGCGAGTGGGGTTACGAGTTGGCCAAGGATGAATTTGGGGACCGCACCGTGTCGTGGGAGGAAAGCGGCGGGGACCCGGGCGACAGGATGTTGATCCAGGATGTGATCGCCGATGCCTTCTTGCAGCAGATCCTCACCCGAGGCGAGAACTACGACGTGATTGCAACGATGAATCTCAACGGGGACTACATCAGCGATGCTCTGGCGGCCCAGGTAGGGGGCATCGGAATCGCTCCCGGAGGGAACATCAACTACGACACCGGTCATGCCGTCTTTGAGGCTACGCATGGCACGGCTCCCAAGTACACGGGCCAGGACAAGGTAAATCCGGGTTCTCTGACGCTGAGTGGGGTCTTGATGCTGCGCTATATGGGCTGGAACGAAGCGGCAGACCGTATCGAGGCCGCGATCGAGGCTGCCATCGGAGACCGGATCGTCACCTATGACTTTGCCCGCCTCATGGATGGGGCGACCGAGGTCAAGACCAGCGAGTTCGCGGACGCGGTGATTGAACGGCTCTAGCCAGTAGCCAGTAGCCAGTAAGAATGGCCTGATGTCTGCTTCCTAATACCTAACCCCTAAGGAAAACATGGAGATGCAATACAGGAGACTGGGACGGACCGGGCTCAAGGTCAGCCTCCTGTCGTACGGGTCCTGGCTGACGTTCGGCGGCCAACGGGCCGTCGAGCAGAGCATCGAGTGCATGGGCGCGGCATATGAGGTTGGCGTCAACTTCTTCGACAACGCTCAGGTATATGCAGACGGCGAGGCCGAGACCGTCATGGGGCGTGCCCTCGAGCAGTTGGGGTGGCCGCGCCACTCATATCTGGTGTCATCCAAGTACTACTGGGGAATCCACGGCGAGTCGGCGATCAACGCGCACAACACCCTCAATCGCAAGTACCTGTTGGAGGCGATCGACGGGTCACTCGAGCGGCTGGGTCTCGACCACATCGATCTGATCTACTGCCATCGGGCAGATCCCGAGACCTCGATCGAGGAAACGGTGTGGGCGATGTCCGATATCGTGTCGTCCGGGCGAGCGCTCTATTGGGGAACATCAGAGTGGTCCGCCGACGAAATCCGTGCTGCCTGGAACATCGCCGAGCGTCATCATCTGCACAAGCCGGTTGTCGAGCAGCCCGAGTACAACCTGTTCAGGCGCCGGAAGGTCGAGCAGTCCTACCGCCGACTCTATGACGACGTCGGACTTGGTCTCACGACGTGGAGTCCGTTGGCGTCTGGCCTGCTCACCGGCAAGTACCTGGACGGAATCCCCAAGGGCAGTCGAGCCCAGAACGTCGACTGGCTGCGTGAACAGCTGACCGATGACGGCGCCAACGTCAAGGTGCGGCAACTCAAGAAGATCGCAGACGACATCGGATGCACACTGGCCCAACTCGCTCTGGCATGGACGGCGTCAAACCCCAACGTGAGCACCGTTATCACTGGCGCCAGCCGAGTCGAGCAGGTGCATGAGAACATGGACGCGTTGGATGTGATGACCGAACTCACCGAAGAACGAATCGAGGCGATCGAGGAGATCTTCGGTTGAGAGGGCGCGCCGATAGGCGCGGACTCGGCGGCCTGGGGCTGGGGCCCCGGGCCGTGTCACACAGCGCGGCCCGGAGGGCGGCATCAACGAGTCTCCACTCAACAGCCAGTAAGACCAGATCGGGAGTCGGGTTGGAGACTGGTGACTCTGCTCGAATGTCCGAGAACTACCCTGACGCTCAGATCACCAATGGAGGATTGATGAGCAAGATCACCGTCGTCGGCGCCGGCAAATACGGGTCGACCACCGTTCAGCGACTTGCCGAGGCCGATCTCGCCGACGAGGTCGTGATGACAGACATTGTTGAGGGTCTTCCGCAAGGGCTGGCACTCGACATGAATCAGTCACGTTCCGTCGAGCGCTACCGGACCAAGGTGATCGGCACCAACGACTACGGCGACACCGCCGGCAGCGACGTCGTCGTGATCACTGCCGGATTGCCGCGCAAGCCGGGGATGAGCCGCATGGACCTGCTCGAGGTCAACGCCAAGATCGTCAAGGATGTGACCGAGCGGATCGCGGCTGCTTCACCGGATGCGATTCTCGTCGTCGTCACCAATCCGCTCGACCACATGACGACGCTTGCAGCCGAGGTGTCGGGGTTCTCGAAGGAGCGCGTCATGGGGCAGGCCGGCAACCTCGACACAGCTCGCTTCATCCACTTCATTGCTGAGAAGACCGGCGCCGACATCCTCGAAGTGGAGGCGCTGACGCTCGGCAGCCACGGGGGGACGATGGTCCCCATTCCGTCCCAGTGTCGGGTCGCGGGCAAGCCTCTCACCGATGTTCTCGACGCCACCGAGATAGAGGAACTCGTCGACCGCACGCGCCAGGGTGGGGCGGAAATCGTGGGCCTTCTCAAGACCGGCAGTGCCTACTACGCACCCTCAGCTGCTGCAGCCAAGATGGTGAAGGCTGTGCTGGAGGACTCCAACGAGCAGATGCCGGTCTGCGCTTGGACCGGCGGCGAATACGGCATCAGCGATGTCTACCTGGGTGTTCCGGCGAAGGTCGGAGCCGGAGGCGTCACCGCGATAACTGAATTGGATCTCACCGGCGACGAGCTGACGGAGTTGCGTGCGGCCGCGGTTGCGGTGCAAGAGAAGGTGGAAGAGCTCCACTCGCTCGATCTCTGAAAGAAGTTCGCAGCTTGCAGCTAGATGCACACTCGTAGCGTATTGAGGTGTGGGTGAAGCGGGGCTGTGATCAGCCGGTGACCGATAGCTGAGATTCGGATTCGCGGGCGGCTTCCTGCTGCTTGCGGGCCCGCTCGACGGCGATGATCTCGTCCCGACGCTGTGCCCATAGGCCTACCGCCCCGACGAATGCGACGAGTCCGCCGAACCAAGCCCACAGCACTCCTGAGGTGATCTGGAGGTTCTTGATCTCTGCGGTCAGGCCGGTGGCGTCGAGTTGCGGCTGATCGAGCGTCACCCGCAACGACGCCGACATGGTCATCGACATCACCCATGTCGCCCAGATGGTGGCCGGTCTGGGTTGGTGGCCGCGACGGGAGGCGTTTTGTTGAATTGCAAGGGTTTTTCTGGGGAATGTCTAGCAATTCGTGCATTAGTGTTGTTAGAGTTACATCAATGTCATTCCCTCGAGGAGGAGCGGAAGTATGAACAAGAGCGAGCTCGCCGAGGCCATAGGAGCCTCGTTCGGCGGTAACAAGACGATGGGCGGCGCCGCGCTCGATGCTGTATTCGGGGCAATCACTGAAGCCCTTGCCAGTGGTGAAAAGATACAGGTGACCGGTTTTGGGTCATTTGAAGTTCGCCACCGTCAGGCTCGTATGGGGCGTAACCCTCGTACTGGGGAGCCCGTCCAGATCAAGGCGAGTAACGCTCCGGCCTTCAAGGCCGGTAAGGCACTCAAGGAAGCCGTCAACTAGCCGGCCCTTCCAAAACGTAAGCAACGGGCGCCCGGATGGGCGCCCGTTGTGGTTTCTGGCGTCCGAGCGATCAGTATTCGACGTCGAGGCTGGAAGCTGCCTCGGCGAACTGTGTGAGCACCGTTTGGTTCATCATGAGCTTTGCCATGTTGCCGGTGACCTTGAGTTTGCCGGTCATGAACGCCATTTGCGTGTTGAGGTCACCCTTGCTGATGGCGGTCGCCGTCTCGTAGTCGTTGGCGATCGAGGCATCCGGCTCTTCGGCGTCACCAGCTGCCGCCTCGGCGGTGCCATCGCTTATGGCGATGTAATAGCGGTCTTCTGACCCCTCCGGTGCATCTGTGACCTCGAATTGGAGGGTGAGCTCGATATCGGCGATCGCGTTCTTGAAGCCGTCGTGCGCGTTCACTGCTTCGGTGAGTGCCGACAGCCAATCGTGGGTGAGGAACTGGGCCAAGACCTTTCCTTTCTCGTCTTTCATCCGAGACTACCTCTTTGTCGGCCGGCGCGATTCGCGATTAGCCATTAGCAAGAGAGAACAACTCCCCCCTTCGAGGGGGAGTCAACGACCGTAGGTCGTTGGAGGGGGGGTCCTCCGACCCCGGGACCTGCCTCCGCAACTCAGGGCGTATTGCCTAATCCCTAACCCCCAACTCAGCCGTCGCCAGCGCACGACGAATGACGCGCTTCACTTCGGGTGGCGGCGCGGTGAGAGGAGCGCGGCTGTGGCCCGCGGCGAATCCAACACGGCCGGCGGCGTACTTGACGGCCGGGGTGCCGTGACTCTCGATTGTGGTCGACAGTATCGAAAGCCTCGTTTGGAGAGCTTCGGCACTTCGCAGCGATCGACGCGCTGCGATGACGGTGTCGCGGACCAGCCGCGGGGCGTAATTGGCGCTGGCAGTTATGGCGCCGTGAGCTCCGCCGGCGATCGACAGGCTTACTGCGGTGGTGGCACCTGCGTACAGCTTGAAACCGTCTGGTGCTGCCCGCACCAGGCGGGAGGAACGGATCGGGTCACCTCCCGAATCCTTCATTCCCACGATGCGTGGATGCGGCGAGAGTGAAGCGACGCTCGACTCGGCGAGTTCGATGCCGGTCACCTTTGGCACCGAGTAGAGCAGCAACGGCAGCGGTGCCGCCTCGGTGACCTCGACGAAGAACGCCTCGATCAGGTCGGGTCGATGCCGGACGAGTGTCGTTGGGGTCACTACGAGGACCGCATCGGCGCCGCCTTCATCGGCCTCGTGCATCGCCGCGATGGCCGAGCGAACCGTTTCGGCATGGATCCCGCACAGGAGGAAGGACCGCGGGGCGACCTCGCGGGCCGCCGCGACGAGGCTACGGCGTTCTCCGAGCTCGAGGTAAGGACCTTCCCCGGTGCTGCCGGCGATGAGGGTTCCTCGCAGGTCGAGATCCCACATTCTTATGACGTTGTGGCGGTGCGCCCCAAGATCGAGTTCGCCGGAACGGGCAAAAGGCGTGATCAGGGCCGGCATGACGCGGGGGAGGGAGCGCATGAAGGGAGAATATCGCCTCTGTCA
>JAZGIX010000139.1:0-2577 GCA_036482315.1 Acidimicrobiia bacterium
ATTGACGAGGGCTGCGACGTTGGCCTCTCTCACGGCCGTTGGGAGTCGGGCGAACCTCTGCTCCAGGGTCGCAATGGCTTCGGCGTCTGGCACCCCCAGCACTCGTGTGAGTACCCCGAACGACAGGCTGTTCTTGAAGAGGTCCCGCCTGAGGTCCCGCACGGCCAATCGAGCGAACGGCACGTCGAATACGCGAACTCCTTCGGGCATGTGCTGGGATGGAGCCGGACCCGCCGATGCATCGAAGATCACAATCGCGTCTGCCGACAATCGAGGACCGATCAGTTCGACGGCTTCTTCGTCGAAGGCTACGAGAAGATCAATGGAGTCGTTCAGGCCGCCACGCTGGATGTGGGACCCGCGAAGGATGGCTGCAGCATGACCACCTTTGATCCGCGAAGCGACATTCCGAGCGGAATACATGTGAAAGCCACGACCCACCAGGATTCGACTCAACAGGGCGACCACCGTGAGAGAACCGTCACCTCCCTGACCGGCTACCGCCACGGTCAGGTCGGTGAGTACCCGGGGGGCCGTCTGCGTCATTCTCCGTCCTCCAAGTCGGCCGGCGGCGCTCCGGGCCCCTTCGTGTAATAGGTCTTGGGATTGAGGTGACCCTGCCCTATGCGCTCGGCCAGCGTCGGCATCTGTGCGGGAAGCGGACGGTTGAGTTTCTTGTTCGCCGAAAGCCTGTCCATGAGAAACATGCCACGCGGCTCGTCGTCGAGCGGCCGCTCAACGATGATCCCTTCAGCCAGCGCCGCCTGATATGCCTCGTGCCCCCGCTCGGTTCGAATGAGCGTGAGGGTCCAGTCATCGAGGCCGATACCACCAAATGCGATATCGGCGTTCTCGGCGCCGTAGTCGAGGCAGTACAGACAGGCCGGGCGGGCGAACTCCCCATACTGCTTGAGCGACGCGGTGACCACTTCACCGTCGTCGAGACGCACCACCACTTTGCCTTTGATGTTGATGTTGTCGATCCGACTACGGGGTTCTCCGATCATCTCCCCGAGTCGGTCGAGACTCTCGTGAGTGAACGCCTCCGAGCAGAAGAGACCCATCACCAGGGTCACGTTGGCGCGATACCAGTTGGCCATCTCCTGTCGAATGCTTGAGTGTTGCTGAAGCCGCATCGCGTCCACTTGGCACGGAACCCCCACAACCGCGATCGGCGTCACCTCACGCCTCATGGCCTCCTGCAGCGCCACGGTGTTCGGAGAGTATGTGTAACGGGAACCCGCACACGCCAGAACCGACTCCCGATCGGTGGCAAGCCGAGGAGTTCCGATCTGGTTGTCATCGGCCAGCACGTCACCGAGCACCGCACCTGCCAATTCTCCTGTCTCGATGGCGTGAATCAGCATTGCGGAGACAACGCCGCCGTCCTGACCCTGGGCAAGAATCTCAGGATCGGTGGCCCGGGCGTAGGCCCCGTAGGCGTATCGACCAAAGCCCTCATCGAGCGCGGGTTGACGGAACTCGAGCAGCGACTCGAAATCCCGATCTGGTAGCCGCAGCACCGGGCACACATCGGCACACAGCACGCAGTAGACACAAGCATCGGTACGAGTGTCGACCGGCTTCTCGTCCACGTAGTCGAAAACGTCTACCGGACAAATCGTGACGCACGCCGCACAGCCGATGCACTTGCCGGCAGTGACGATCTCGTCCATGAGGAAGTCGACAGCCCGAAAACCCCCACGGTTCAGTTCGGTTCGCCAGGCATAGGCCCACTCGTGCGGATCGGCGTCACCATTCTTGAGTTCGCGGTACCGCTGGGAAACGCGCTCGACCACGGCATCTCGTGGCGCAGCAGTAGTTCCGTCGCTCAAACTGTGTCTCCTCGCACTGAACGCCTGATCACATCTCCGGGGCGATGTGGCGCCCAACGGTCAGGTCGAACGTCCGACGCGTGATATCGGCCGGCGGCAGGTCGACCTTCATCCGGTCACTCTAAGCCGCTCAAAGAGCCAC
Organism: Acidimicrobiia bacterium; assembly: GCA_036482315.1. GTDB lineage: Bacteria > Actinomycetota > Acidimicrobiia > Spongiisociales > UBA11373 > JACZWZ01. The sequence continues at coordinate 1,978 of JAZGIX010000139.1, forward strand.
CCAAATACCGGGGCTCGCCAAGAAGGCGACACCGACGGAGTTCCGAACGGCAGGAGACCGGGCCCCGCAGGGAGTTCCACATCAATATGCTGCGGCCGAACCGGCCCAAGGAGCACGATGACCGATCCCAGCCTCGCCTACCTCACCGGCTTTGGCAACGAGCACGCATCCGAGGCCGTTGCAGGCGCGCTCCCGATCGGCCAGAACAATCCACAAAAGCCCCCACTCGGGCTCTACGCCGAGCAGTTGAGCGGTACGGCATTCACCGCCCCCAGCGCCGAGAACCGACGTACCTGGATGTACCGAATCCGCCCTTCCGTTCTCCATGTCCACGACCTGCGGCAGGTCGATCACGGCCTGATTCGGACCGCCCCGGCACGCGACACGGAGCCGCCGATCGGGCAGCTTCGATGGGATGCGATCGAGATTCCCGAGGAGAAGCTCACCTGGCTCAGCGGCCTACGAACGATTGCCACCAACGGAGATGCGCACGGCCAATTCGGAATGGCGGCACACATCTACGTCGCCACCGAGTCGATGACCCACACCTACTTTTACAACGCCGACGGAGAATTCATGATCATGCCCCAGCAGGGGCGG
>JAZGIX010000140.1:0-7605 GCA_036482315.1 Acidimicrobiia bacterium
ATGCGATCCACTCTGGCGAACGACGGATTCCTGGAGGTCGAGACTCCGACTCTGGTGAAGTCGACCCCGGAGGGCGCTCGAGATTTTCTGGTTCCCAGCAGGCTTCGCCAGGGCTCGTTCTACGCCCTCCCGCAATCGCCCCAACTGTTCAAGCAGTTGCTGATGGTCGGAGGCGTGGAGCGTTACTACCAGATCGCTCGGTGCTACCGCGACGAGGACTTCCGGTCGGACCGTCAAGTCGAATTCACTCAGCTGGATCTGGAGGGAGCCTTCTGGGGTCAAGACCAAGTGTTGGCGGCGTTGGAGCCGGTGATTGCGGCCGTGGTCAAGGCTCTGCGCGGCCTGGACCTTGAAACTCCGTTTCCCCGAATGAGCCACACCGACGCCCTGGCGCGCTATGGGACCGACAAGCCCGACATCCGATTCGGGATGGAGCTGGTCGAGCTGTCGGAGATCTTCTCCGGCACGGGGTTCAAGGCCTTTTCCGGAGCGGTCGAGGCCGGCGGATTGATCGCCGGGATCAACGGGGGCGGGCTCGGGCTGTCTCGCGCCGGACTCGACGGCTTGGTGGAGCGGGCGCAGGCCCTCGGCGCCAAGGGTTTGGTCTGGATGGTGGTCGAGGACGACGGGTCGCTGCGATCGCCCGTGGCCAAGTTCCTGTCCGAGGCCGAACAGGTCGGCATCAAGGAGAGTCTCGGAGCGGTAGCGGGCGACACGCTCCTGATCGTTGCCGATTCGCCGTCCACAACGAGAGAAGTTCTGGGTGCGATTCGGATCGACCTGGGTCAACCAGAAGGTCACGACGATCTGCAATTCCTGTGGGTCACCGACTTCCCGGTCTTCGAGGTGACGGGAGAGGGGCGGCTGGTTGCCGCTCACCACCCCTTTACCGCCCCGACTGACGTCGCTGAGATGGAAACCAACCCTGAAGAGGCGATATCGCGAGCCTATGACCTCGTTCTGAACGGGACGGAGCTCGGTTCGGGGAGCGAGCGGATCCACGACCCGGAGACCCAAGCGCGTGTCTTCAGGGTGCTCGGCATCAGTGACGAGGAAGCTGAGGCGCGGTTCGGCTGGTTCATGCGAGGCCTTCGATATGGCACGCCGCCACACGCCGGGTTCGCCGTCGGCATCGACCGGATCATCGCAATCCTCCAGGACGAGCCCAACATTCGTGAGGTCATCCCGTTTCCCAAGACGCAGACGGGTCTCGACCCTCTCACCGAGACTCCCGGACCGGTGGACGACTCTCAACTGGCGGAACTCGGAATCGATCTGCGACCCGAAGTGAGAGCGGCGCTCCTGGCCGAGGCTGAAGCTGAGGAATCTGCCGAGTGAGGTTGGAAGTCTCCAGTCTCCAGTCTCCAGTCTCCAGTCGGAGCCCTGGTCCGGATCCAGGCCGCTCAGGTGGGTCTCTGGTACTGGCTACTGGGTACCGGGTACTGGCTACTGCGCCCTACGGGGGCGCTGAGCCGACCAACACTCCCCGCAACACGATTCCTTACTTCTGATGGACGATCTCTTCGCCGCGGAGCGTGCCGAGCGGCGTCGGTCGGTGGAACCGCTCCCGGCTCGGATGCGGCCGACCACACTCGACGAGGTCGTCGGGCAGAGCCACCTCTTGGGGCCCGGTGCTGCCTTTGGGGTAATGGTTCGCTCCGGCCGCCCGGTGTCGATGATTCTGTGGGGACCGCCGGGGACCGGCAAGACCACACTCGCCCGCCTCATAGCCACCGAGACGGACGCGGAGTTCGAGGCGCTGTCGGCGGTCAACGCCGGTGTCAAAGACGTCCGGGAAGTGCTGGCCAAGGCGAAGCACCGCCTGGAGCAAGACGAGCGGCGCACGATCCTCTTTCTTGACGAGATCCACCGCTTCAACAAGGCACAACAAGACGCTCTGCTGCCGGGCGTCGAGACCGGCATGGTGATCCTGGTGGGGGCAACAACCGAGAACCCGTTCTTCGAGGTGAATTCACCGCTGATCTCGCGTTCGACCCTGTTTCGGCTCGAGCCGCTGGAGCCGGCCGATGTGGCCGTGCTGATCGATCGAGCCGTGAGCGGCGTGATCTCCGAGCCGGAGTCGATCACCGATGAGGCGCGTACGGTGCTGGCCGAGCGATCTGGTGGTGATGCCAGGCTGGCGCTGAATGCACTCGAAGTCGCGGCGACGATCGCGGCGGGCCGCGGCGGCAAGGCGATAGACGTGGAGGCCGTCGAGGAGGCATTGCAGCGCAGGATCGTCCGATACGACAAGGCCGGAGATCAGCACTATGACGTCATCTCGGCGTTCATCAAGAGCTTGCGCGGCTCCGATCCCGACGCCGCGGCGTACTGGCTGCAGACGATGATCGCCGCCGGGGAGGATGCTCAGTTTATTGCCCGTCGAATGATCGTGTTTGCTTCCGAGGACGTCGGCCTGGCTGATCCATCGGCCTTGCCGCTGGCAGTTGCCGCCTTTCAAGCCCTGCGCGTCGTTGGGCTCCCTGAGGCCGGTTATGCCCTCCACCATGCCGCCATCCACTTGGCCACCGCGCCGAAGTCCGATTCGGTCAAGCGGACAATTGGGGCCGCGGCGGCCACAGTCGAGGAAACGGCTCATGCCGCAGTTCCCCCGCACCTCCGCTCCGGTAACTACCGCGGTGCCGAACAACTCGGTCATGGAGTCGGCTACCGCTACCCGCATGACCATCCGGATTCGCTCGTGCCGCAGCAGTATTTACCGGACGGTCTCGAGGGAGCGGTGTTGTACCGACCGTCCCGATCTGGTGCGGAAGCAGACCTGGCAGACAGGCTTGGCGAGATCGACGAGAGGATGGGGAGGAAGCAGAGGGAGTGATTACCCTGCCGCCGACACGCCGACCCGAGAGACCATGACGAGCCCAACGTCCGGCAGCGACATTCGTCGTGCCTTCATCGAGTTCTTCAGCGAGCGCGATCACACCGTCGTGCCGTCGGCATCGCTGATCCCCACCGACCCCGGCCTGCTGCTCACGGTGGCGGGCATGGTGCCCTTCAAGCCATATCTGCTCGGCGAGGAGCCGGCTCCCTATCCGCGGGCGGTGACGTCGCAGAAGTGCATCCGTACGGTCGATATCGACATCGTCGGTACCACGGCGCGTCACACTTCATTCTTCGAGATGTTGGGGAATTTCTCGTTTGGGGACTATTTCAAGGAGAAGGCGATCCCTTACGCCTACGAGTTCATCACCGAGGTGCTCGAGATGGACCCGGATCGTCTTTGGTACACCGTCCACGACAACGACGATGAGGCCGAGGAGATTTGGATCGACGGGGTAGGTGTTCCCGCCGATCGGGTGCAGCGGCGCGACGACTCTGAGAACTTTTGGCAGATGGGGGTCCCAGGCCCGGCGGGTCCTGCATCTGAGATCTTTTACGACAGGGGCCCGGCGTTCGGTCCCGACGGCGGCCCGGTCGTCGACGAAGAGCGCTTCATGGAGTTCTGGAATCTGGTGTTCATGCAGTTCTTACAGGACGAGCCGTATCACGTTGTCGGTGATCTGCCGGCGAAGAACATCGACACCGGATCCGGCCTGGATCGAGTGGCCGTGCTGCTACAACAGGTCGACAACATCTTCCTCACCGACCTGATCCGACCGGTGTTGAGTGCAGCTGAGGCCACCACCGGGCAAACCTACGGCGAGAGCGAGGGTGCCGACGTGGGACTCCGGATCATGGCGGATCACGGACGAGCGATCTCATTCCTGATATCCGACGGGATCGTCCCATCCAACGAGGGCCGAGGGTACGTTCTGCGGCGCCTGTTGCGACGGGCGGTGCGCCACGCGTGGCAGCTCGGGGCAGAGGAGACCATCACCCCCGCTCTGGTGGCGGCCACGGTGGAGGTCATGGGCGATGCGTATCCGGCCCTGCGGAGCGCACAGGACGGGATCACCGAGACCGCAGAACGCGAGGAACTGCGCTTCCGCCGCACGCTCGAGTCCGGCCACACCTTGCTCGCCGACGAACTCGACCGGCTTGACGCCGACGGCGTGCTTCCGGGTGAAACCGCTTTCAAGCTTCACGACACCTTCGGTTTCCCGGTCGAACTCACCGAGGAGATCACGTCTGAGCGAGGGCTGAGCGTCGATATCGCGGGGTTTGAGGCCGAGATGGGCGAACAGCGAACCAGAGCCCGTGCGGCGCGTCGTGTCGAGGCCGATGCCGAGACCGCATCTGCCTACCTCGATCTATTCGATCAATACGGACCCACCGCTTTCGTCGGCTATGAGACCGTGGACTTCGAGGGGGCGGTGCTGTCGATCCTGCGCGACGGTGAGCCGGTGCAGGAGGCTTCCGAAGGGGCCGAGATCGAGGTCTTCTTTGATGCGACGCCCTTCTACGGCGAGTCGGGTGGCCAGGTCGGAGACACCGGGACCGCAAAGACAGAGACAGGGGCACTCGACATCACCGATACCCAGCACGCGGTCCAGGGTCTGCATGGCCATCGGGCGACCGTGAACTCGGGAACGATCTCAGTCGGTCAGCGGGCCAAGCTCGCCGTCGCCCCGGGCAGGAGGGAACGGATTCGCAAGAGCCATACCGGGACCCACCTCCTGCACTGGGCGCTGCGGGAGGTCCTGGGAGCTCATGTCCAGCAAGCTGGATCGCTGGTCGAGTCCGGCCGATTCAGGTTCGACTTCAGTCACTATGGGCCCCTCGGCTCCGAGGAGATGCTCGCGGTGGAACGGGTCGCCAACGAACGGATCATCGACAATGCGCGAGTCCAGACGACCGAGATGCCACGAGCGGAGGCAGAAGAGATCGGTGCGATCGCCTTCTTCGGAGACAAGTACGGAGATCGAGTCCGGGTGGTCGAGGCCGGCAACTACTCCCGCGAGCTCTGCGGTGGCACCCATGTGCCTTCCACCGGACAGATCGGACCGCTCATCGTGCTGGGCGAGTCTTCGATCGGAAGCAATCTCCGCCGTATCGAGGCTTACACCGGCTCGGCCGGCTACGAGCACCTGGTGCAGCTTCGCAACGAGTTGAATCTGGCCGCGGAGCACCTGCGGGTGCGGCCCGATGAGTTGGGAGGCGCCGCGGCCGCCATCGTGGAGCGCTCCCGCGAGCAGGAGGATCGGATCGAGGCCTTCGAGGCGAGAACTCGTTCCGAGGATGCCGGCAGCATCATCGGTGAGGCCGTAAGCGTCGCCGGTTTTACGCTCGCCGTCGCAACTCGGGACGGTTTGAGCCCGGATGCGTTGCGTCAATTGGCCGTACAGGTTCGGGACCGCCTCGGCTCCGGGGTGGCCGTCATAGGCTCGGAGCGCGATGGCAAAGCGGGTCTGGTCGGGGTGGTGACCGCCGACCTGGTCGAACGCGGGGTGTCGGCGGCCGACATCGTTGGTCCGGCTGCCCGGCTGGTGGGGGGCGGGGGAAGCAAGGATCCGGAACTCGCTCAGGCGGGAGGCCCACACGGAGCCGAGATGGGTGCTGCTCTGGAGCAGGCTTCCGCCCTTGCCACGGAAGCGCTCGAGAGGCTGTGATGCGGGGGCGGGAGGAGTGATGGGCCGGGTGTTGGCGCTGGATTCGGGCACCGTGCGGATCGGGGTCGCCGTGAGCGACCCGTTGGGGATCACCGCTCAACCTCACTCGTCCTTGGACGCCGCCAGTCCCGATCTGATGGCAGACATTTCACAGCTGGTCGAGTCGCTGGACGTGGAGCGGATCGTGGTGGGCCTGCCGGTATCGCTCGACGGCACCGAGGGGGCGTCGGCTCGGCTGGCCCGCGACCTGGCCGACCGCATCACCGAAGCGACGGGGGTCGAGGTGAGTCTGATCGATGAGCGATTCAGTACCGTCACTGCGGAACGGGTCATGATCGAGGCGGGTGCTCGGCGCTCGGAGCGGAGAGCGGCGCGCGACCGCGTGGCCGCCGCCGTATTCCTTCAGGCGTACTTGGATGGCATGCGATGAGCCTCGAACTCGAGCAATATGACGACGGTGGAGATGACGGCGGCGTCCCGAGCGGCCCGAGCCGGTTGGTACGGACGCTGGGCATTGCCGCGTTCATAGTTGCTTTGTTCGTCCTGGCGTACGGAGGCGTCCAGTGGCTCGCCGACTCGGTGAGTGAGGTGATCGCCAGCGACGACACGGTGATCGAAGCGGGCATTCCGGTGACGCTCGAAATAGCTCCCGGCGAGTCGGCCTCGCAGATCGCCCGCGAACTCGATGAGGCGGGAGTCGTGGCTTCCGGTGCCGAGTTTGAACGGGCCGTGCGCGAGGCGCGCGCCTCGAGCCGGCTACAGGCAGGCACCTACGATCTCGAGACCGGCATGGAACCGGACGCGGTGCTGGCGGTGCTGCTGGAAGGTCCGGTCGCGGGCGCCGTGTACCGCCTGACTGTGATCGAAGGACTCACGGTTGGACAGATGCTCGACTCGTTGTCGCGCCAGACGGGATTTACATTCGAGGAGTTCACCGGGCCGCTTCTCGACGGAACGGTGACATCGGAACTTCTCTTGGGCGAGCCGCAGGAATTGAGGGACTGGGAAGGTCTGCTCTTCCCGGATACCTACGAATTTACCGACGAGGCGACGCCGGTCGATGTGCTGACCAGACTCGCGGCAACAGCCGAGGAGCGAGTGGGTGCTATCGATTGGACGGCTCTCGAGGCGCGCGGACTCACGCCGTACGACGGGATCATCATCGCCAGCCTCATCGAGGAGGAAGTCGCCGTCGAAGAGGACCGGCCGCTGGTGGCAAGTGTGATATTCAACCGCTTGGACGCCGGGAGGAAGATGCAGCTCGACGTCACAGTCGTTTATGCCCTCGGTGCTTTGCCCGAGGGTGGTCTTACGTTCGATGACCTCGAAGTGAACTCCCCCTACAACACGTATCTCATCGACGGCCTGCCGCCGACGCCTCTAGCCGGGGTGAGGGTTTCGTCGCTGCGTGCGGCGGCGGAACCGGCTACCACCAACTATCTGTTCTTCATCACGACCGATGAATCGGGGAAGATGACGTTCACCGCGACGTTCGACGAGTTTCTTCAGATTCAGCAGGAGCTTGCTGGGAACGGGTCGTAGGCGTGCACCCTTTTTGTTTCGTCGGCTCCTCTCGGGAGTCGGGAGTCGGGACTCTGATGTCTGATGTCTGATCTCGTTCCTCCCATGCGCTTTGCTCTGCTCGGCGATCCGGTGGAGCACTCTCGGTCTCCGGCGATCCACGAAGCGGCTCTGCATGCCCTCGGGCTGGCGGGCACCTATGTGGCTCGACGCACCGATGGCGGTGGTGTAGTGGCGGCGTGTGTCGAAATCCGACAAGGCCTTCTCAGCGGTGCAAATGTGACGATGCCGCTCAAGAGGGCGGCGTGGGCTGCCGTTGACGCCGCGTCGGCTCCGGCGCGGCGGGCCGGAGCCGTGAACACCCTGTCCGTGCGTTCAGGAGAGGTGTTCGGCGAGAACACCGATATCGGCGGGATCAGTGACGTTTGGGAGCGCCGTGGGCTTCCCGACGATGCCCCGATCCTCGTCCTCGGGGCTGGGGGTGCAGCTGCGGCTGCGATGATCGCCCGCGAGGGATCGGAGATCGTGGTGAGCAGCCGGCGTCGCGGTGCGGCTACGAAATTGGCCTCCGATCTGG
>JAZGIX010000141.1:0-2634 GCA_036482315.1 Acidimicrobiia bacterium
TCGAAGAGGCGCGTCGGTTGGCCGATGAGGGGGTGGAGGCGCGGCTGGCAGCGGCGGACGGTGTCGCCGAGGACCTCGCCCGCGAGACCGCCGCCGAACTGCTCGCAGCCCGGGGCGACGTCAATCATGCCGAAGAGCGCAAGGCACGCGTCGCCGAGGTAGCAAGAGGAGACCAGCAGTAGCCAGTAACCAGTAGCCAGTAGAACGGTGGATGGTCTTCGTCTGACTGGATACTGGATACTGGATACCGACCGAATCGCAGCGGAGATAGGACTACCAACCGGCGCGACTACGCTGCCGTGCCTATGCGCTGGTCTCGCGCCTTCATTCCCACCCTTCGCGACGATCCCGCCGACGCCGAGGCGGTCAATCATCGTTTGCTGGTGCGCGGTGGATTCATCCGGCGCCTCATGGCCGGCTCCTGGTCGCTGCTTCCGCTCGGCATGAAGGTGACCAAGAAGATCGAGCAGATTCTTCGGGACGAGATCGATGCGATCGGCGGCCAGGAGATGCTGCTTCCGGTGGTGCATCCCGGTGAGATCTGGAAGAAGACGGGCCGGTGGGATGACGTGGAGGGAATCCTCATCAAATTCACCGATCGCCGCGACACCGACCTCCTTCTGGCTATGACACACGAGGAGATCTTCAGCACGATCGCCACCGAACTCACCTCGTATCGTCAACTGCCTCAGCTCTGGTACCACCTCCAGACCAAGTTCCGCGATGAGCCCCGTTCCAGGGGCGGGTTGCTGCGGGTCCGCGAGTTCACCATGAAGGACTCGTATACGTTCGACATCGACGAAGCCGGTCTCGACGTCCAGTTCGACCGGCACTACGACGCCTATAAGAGAATCTTCTCGCGTCTCGGTATGAAGGCAATTCCGGTGAATGCCTCCAGCGGCTGGATGGGCGGGTCGGAGTCGGTCGAGTTCATGGTCGAGTCGGTGGCCGGCGAGGACGACATCGCCTACTGCCCGGCATGCGAGTATGCCGCGAACACCGAAACGGCGACCAGCACCTTGGCACCCGTTGCCGACGACCCGTGGGATGGGGAGCCCGAGCGCTTTGCCACGCCAGAGATCAAAACGATTGCTGCGCTCGCCGACGCCTTCGAATTTGCGGCAGCCGATCGCCAAATCAAGAGCCTTCTGTACATGATCGACGACGAAGTGGCGTTGCTGCTTCTGAGGGGCGATCACGAGTTGATGGAGCAGAAGCTGATGGACGCCCTGGAGACTTTCGACGTTCGACCCGCCGGCGACGATGAAATCGTGGCCGCGCTGGGTGCCCATGCCGGGAGCCTCGGTGCCGTCGGGCTCGAAGGAGTGCGGATCATCGCCGACCCGGCTCTCCGAGGGCGCTCCAACATGACAACCGGCGCCAACGAAGACGACTGGCATCTTCGAGGCGTCGACATCGAACGCGACATCAGGGTCGACACCTGGCTCGACATGCGGCTGGTCAAGGCCGGGGAGGGCTGTCCCGAGTGCGGTGAGCCACTGGAAGTAAAGCGAACGATCGAGATCGGTCACATTTTCAAGCTCGGAACGAAGTTCAGCGAGACGCTGGGGATCACGGTGGCCGACGAAAACGGCAACGATCGCATCGTCTGGATGGGATCGTACGGAATCGGCGTCGGTCGCAACATGGCGGCTGTCGTCGAGTCCTCGCACGACGACAAGGGGATCGTGTGGCCGGTATCGATCGCTCCCTACGAAGCAGCGATCACGGTCGTCAAGATGGACGACGACGCCACCGTGGCGGCGGCAGACGCCCTGTACGAGGAACTTCAGTCCGCCGGCATCGACGTGATCATCGATGATCGCGCTGAGCGCCCCGGAGTAAAGTTTGCCGATGTCGAACTGATCGGGATTCCGTATCGCGTCACGGTCGGTCCGCGCGGTTTGGCGGACGGCATCGTTGAAGTGCTGCGCCGATCCGACGGTTCGGTTGATTCGGTTCCGGTGGGTGAAGCGGCGTCGGTTGTGGCCGCTTCGATCCGGGTAGATCGGGCCGAGTAGTCTCCAGTAGGGGCGTTCCTCGAGATGGGAGCCCCTGGTATACTCGCGCCCCAATCTAGGACGCTGTAAGAAGTGGGCGCAGGTTGCCCGCTTCTTTCTATGAGGAGTGCAAGTGGTGACCGCAATCGGCGGCCCGAAGAGCGAGACGGCAGACCGGCTCTGGAAGAGCCTGGAGCCGTATCTCGAGGCTGAGGGCATAGAGCTCGACGATCTCGATGTGCGCGGCCGCGGCAACGGTCGCATTGTGCGGATCACGGTCGACGCCCCGGGGGGCGTCGGTGTCGATCGCATCGCACAGCTGGCGCGCGGCATGTCACGCTTGCTCGACGAAGAGGACCCGGTGAGCGGCTCGTACACCCTGGAGGTGTCATCGCCGGGGTTGGAGCGGCGGCTTCGCCGTCCGAGTCATTACCGGAAGGCCGTAGGGCGCGAATTGGATGTTCGTACATCCGACGAGATCGATGGTGCACAGCGGCATCGAGGTGCGCTCGAAGGGATTGACGACACAGCTCTCCGACTCACGATGGAGGGCGCTACACGGACTATTCCGCTGCAGTCGGTCACGCAGGCACGGACGGTCTTTCGATGGGAGAAGTCCCCCAAACCCGGGGGC
>JAZGIX010000142.1:0-2395 GCA_036482315.1 Acidimicrobiia bacterium
ATTGCGATGAGGCGCTAGCCGAAGAGCCGTGGGTACAGCGCCGGGTGCGCAAGGAACGTCAGATCGCAGCCGCCCGGAGAGTCTCGTAGGGACTCGGCGCCGGTCGGCTGGGCAGGGACCCGGCCGACATTGCGATGAGGCGCTAGCCGAAGAGCCGTGGGTACAGCGCCGGGTGCGCAAGGGGTTTGGCTCCGAGGTTCGAGTCTTTCTCGGCCTCGAACCCCTCCGCATGATGGTGCCGCCCCGAGGGCGGCGCTCTTTTCTACGCCAGGTCGCAGCTGCCCGGAGAGTTTCCTAGGACTCGGCGCCGGTCGGCTGGGCAGGGAGGGCGGATCTTTGTCACGCCAGGGTCTCCCCCTTCTTCCCTAACTCCTTTTCCCCCCTCTCGTACAATGGCTGGGTCGCCGATTGGAGTGGTTTTCGTGGGCGTTGTGATCGTTGTGGCTGTGGTGTTGCTGGCTGCTGCCGTGGCCCTGTTGTTGGCTCGTCGGGCAGCGTCACGTGGCGCGGACACCGGATCGGTATCGACTGAGCCGGATCGATCGGGGCCCAGCGTTGTGGGTTTCCATGTGTCGGAGGGTTCGGCCGAGGTTCAGTTCGAGGTCCCGCTTGCCGCGGGCCCGGTCGATGCGGTGCTGGCAGATCTGCTGATTCGCGAGGCGGTGGAGGTGGTTCGAGAGAAGCGTCAAACGCTTCCGCTCGAAGCGGTCGAGCGAGTTATCGCTTTCGGCAGCCGAGATGGAGAGTGGATAGAGATCGGCAGAGTCGAGCTCGACACGCCGGGAACCCTGCCTCCTCCGATGGTTCCGGAGTTGCTTCCGCAAGCATCGCGGCCCGGATTCGATGCGTTCGATCGATTCTCCGATCTCCCGCAGAGTCCCCCGGGCCTTGCCGACGGCGCTGAGGCCGAGACGCTCCGTTCGTTGGGTCCGGAGGTCAGGCTGTCCGCGGCCGTCGAGGCCGGGATTCGGGCCCAAGGACTCGATCCCGATTCGATCGACGCCTGCGTTCTCGTGCTCGGGGTCATGCGGCTATCCGGATACACGATCACGCAGAGCTCGGCCGACACACTCGACGCGATGAGGTTCGGGCAGCGGGTCTTCATACGAACCGTATGCCATCTCAGCACCGATCATCCTGAATTGACCGAGAGGCAGGTCGACCGATTTGTCGTCGACTTCCTGTCCTCAGGGGCCGATCGCGGACTCCTCATCACCGAGAAATTCTCTCCGTTTGAGATCTACGATCGAGAGCGCCGCGAGCCTCGAATGCGATTCATAACTCGGGAGCGGCTCCAGGCATTCGTCGACGCGCTCACCGTCGGGTGAGTCGCGTTTTCTTCACGGAACTCTGTTCCCGGCGGATGCGTTAGTGAGGGTGGCGGATGCCTGACTCCAAACCCACATGGGAAGAGGTGGCTCGCGACCATGGACGTCGGATCTACAACTTCGCATACCGGCTCACCGGGAACCCCGATGATGCCAGCGATCTCATGCAGGAAGTACTCCTGCGGGTCCGACGCGGGCTCGCCGGTTACACGCCCGGCTCGTTCGAAGGATGGCTGTGGCGGATCACCCGGAATGCCTTCCTCGATGATGTTCGGCGAAGGAAGCGCCGGCCGACGGTGGCCCTTCCCGAGGACGATCGATCCGCTATCGGCTCGGTGCCCCAACCCGAAGACGTTCTCGCGGAGTCTCGACTCCCGGAACACCTCCAGCAGGCACTACTTGCCCTTCCGTACGATTTTCGCGAGGCGGTTGTGATGTGTGATGTCGTCGGACTCACCTATGACGAGATTGCCGAGGCGACCGCGGTGCCGGTGGGCACGGTTCGCAGCCGGATCCACCGGGGCCGCAAGATGTTGAGGGGGATGCTCGAATGACCCATCCGACCGACCTCCTCTCGGCCTTTCTCGATGACGAGTTGTCGCTAGAGGAGCATTCCGCGGTCACTTCCCACCTCGAGGCTTGTGCCAGATGCCCTGCGGAACTCGCCGGGCTGGCCCGCGTGAGGGACTGGATCCGGGCGCTCCCGGACCAGGAACCGCCGGTTCCATTGGTCCCGGCTCTGCGTCGGCCACCCCGTTGGATCTGGGCTGCCGCCTCGGCGGCTGCCGCGGTCCTGGCCATCGGGTTGGTGGTCTCCCCGGCTCAGCCGGAAGTGTTCGATCTGGACACGCTTGCAGGTCAGCACACGGCGCGGGTGGTGGTTGCTCCCGGGATTTCTTCGATCAGGGGTCCGGTGGGCGGACCGTGATTCGGCGTTTGATCCCAATCGTGTTGGTCGGGTTGATGTCCCTGCCGACGGCCGCTTACGCCGACGAAGGACTCGCAGATGTTCTGGAGTCGGCGATGGACGCCGATTTCCACGGCTCGGGTGTGGTCATGTGCACGTG
>JAZGIX010000143.1:0-5501 GCA_036482315.1 Acidimicrobiia bacterium
GGCGTCGTGAGGATCGTCAAGGTTGCCGCCGCCCAAGACGTCGGGCGGGCCATCAACCCGATGACCTGCGAACAGCAGATCGAGGGTGGGGTCGTCATGGGGATCTCGAACGCACTATTCGAGGAGTTCAAGGGATCAGGCGGCAGGATCGAGAACAACAGCTTCGCCGACTACAAGCTGGCGACAATGTCAGACCTCCCCGAAATCGTGCCGATCATCGTCGAGTCCGCTCACAGCGAGGCTCCGTTCGGAGCGAAGGGCGTGGGCGAACCGGCGGCGGCGGCAACTCCCCCCGCGATCGCCAATGCCCTCTACGACGCGATCGGAATCCGGATCACCGATCTCCCGCTCTCGGCTGAGAGAGTCCGGGAGGCTATCGCAAACGCCGTGGCATCAGAAGGTGGTTGGAGGGAATGAGCCGGATCGTGTGCGCGAGCCGGCCGATCGATTTGGCCGGCGGTCATCGCCGAGCGGGGTGGGGAGGCGCTGGCCGTAAGGAAGATGCCGGTCGTCTAGTGAGGCAGTTCAAACGTGCGTGCTTTGCGGTCCGAAAGGAGAGAAACGCGGTTGACGAGGTCGAATTGGGAGCCGTACAATCATAAGTAATCGATTATCGAGGATGGTCGACGGTGCCGGAAGATGTGGCTGCCACTACGCCGATGTCGAGCGCGACCCCCTTATGGCTCTGCGGCCCCACCGGTGGCCCCCATCGTCCCGCTCTTCCTCGCCGGGCGATCGCTACGTCGCGGCCATGGATCTCGATTGAATCTCTTTGCGGCCTCGGCCGAACTCCGGCGTCCGGACTGCGTGTTACGAGGTTCGCCACGGGCAGTCGGGCAGTGAATTGAGAAGAGAGGAGTCGGGAGACTCAGGAGAAATCGGACGTCGAGCTGTGGCACCCATCGGGTGCGACTCCGGCGCCATCTCGCAAGGAAGGTGAGGTGCCTAAATGGCAGATACGAGCAAGGTGATAGCGGAGTTCTTTGGGGACGAGAGCTTCCCGATCGATTGGGCATCTGAAGAAGAAAAGGGTCTCTTCTGGGTCTATGACGACCTGCATTGTCCGCGGCCGGTTTCGCCTATGTACTACGACATCGGCGTTTGGACCCTCACCTGTGACCACATGTTCCGAAGGTTTGGAACGCCGTTTGCATCCGACTGGATTGCCAAGGTGGTCAACGGGTACCTCTTCACCGCAGCCATTCCGGCGGATCCGGACTTTGCAATTCCGGCCGAGGAGTTCGGGAACCTGTACATGCCGAGGGTCCCGAAGCACGATCCTGAATATGCGGGCAAGATCGGCGGCTATTTGGGCGCCGTGCTTGGGGTGTACGGAGAGAACTTCCCGGATTGGTGGCGTGATCGCTTGGTTCCCGAGATGGATCGCAACCTGAAGTTCCTCGAGTCCAAGATCGACATTTGGGAAGAGATCCCGCTCATGGAGTGGGCGATCATCCTCGAGGACTGCATCGACATCCTGGATCGCCATTGGAAGATCCACTGGATGCTCAACTTCTCGCAGCTATCGTCCACCCTCGCTCTGCAGGCCGCTCTGGCAGAGGCCGCCGGCGAGGTCACTCCGAAGCACGAGGAGATCCTGGGGCGGCTGCAGAACTCTGCAGCCGACCGCAACTGGGACGCGATCAAGCTGCTGTGTGAGCTCAAAGATGAGGTCAAGGGCGACTCCGCGCTCTCAGAGGCGTTCGCCAACGAAGCCGGCGCCGAGATTCTGGCCGCACTGGAAGGTTCCAAGCGTGGACAGAAGTTCATCGAGAAGGGACTCAAGGTCTATCAGCGCGAGTTCGGCTGGCACGCGGTGTGGAGCCACGAGTTCGTCTACCCGTCTCGCTTCGAGACGCCGGAACCGGTGCTCGATCTGATCAAGGGCTACTTGGATTCGGACTACGACTACAGACCGGTCGTCGCCGAGTTGGCGGAAGACATAAAGAAGGCTACGAAGGAGCTGATCGAGGGAATCCCCGAGGGCGAGGCACTCGATGCCTTGATAGCGGCCAACGCGATCAACTTGAGGATGGCGCCGCTCACACCGGACCATCACTTCTACATCGATCAAGGAACGCATCAGCACGTCCGCGTGGTGCTGATCTGTATCGGTAGGCAGCTGGTCGAGCTCGGAGTGCTCAATGAGCCCGATGACGTCATCTACCTCAAGTACAACGAGCTGCGCTATCTCATGGGCGATCTGGAGAACTACGACGCCAAGAGCATCGTCGCCGAGCGGCGTGCCGAGCGCGACAAGCACGAGGCCATCCGGCCTCCGGAGTTCATCGGAACGGCCACGGAGTCGCAGCTGGAGTTCCCGTACTTGAACCTGTGGGGGTTTCCGGAGAAACTCCACTACGACACCGAGACCAAGGGCAAGATCGAGGGCCTCGGGGCTTCCCCGGGCGTCATCGAAGGCGTGGCCAAGGTCGTTTTCACCCCCGACGAGTTCGATCAGGTGAAGGCCGGCGACATCTTGGTGTGCCAGATGACCAACCCGGCATGGACACCCCTGTTCGCCCTGATCAGCGGCATCGTGTGCGACGCCGGCGGCATGGTGGCGCACCCCGCCGTCATGGCTCGTGAGTTCGGGATCCCCGCTGTCATCGGGAGTTCCATTGCGACCCGCGATATCAAGACCGGCGATCGGATCAGGGTCAACGGCACCGATGGCGTCGTTGAGATATTGTCATAGAAATGACCGATTCGGGGCGGCCACAGCAGGAGCCGCTAGAGAGAGAGATCCTCGCCGAGCGAGTGAAGGATCGGATCCTGACCTGGATTCTCGAAGGAGAGCTGGCGCCCGGGTCTCGCATCATCGAGACCCGGGTGGCCCGTGAACTGGGGATGAGTCAGGGTCCGGTTCGGGAGGCCTTGCGTAGCCTGGCCACTCTCGGCTTTGTGGAGATGGAGCCCTACCGGGGCTCCCGCGTTCGCAAGCCGTCCAGCGAGGAGCTGGTTGAGGCGATGGAGGTGCGGGCTGAACTCGAGGCGATGGCCGGAAGGCTGGTGGCATCGCGCTCTAACAAGAAGCTCGTAAAGGATCTCGAGGCGGCATACGCCGAAATGCTGGAAGCCGCCGACGCCGGCAACGCCCACGATCACGCGGTCAAGAACACCGACTTCCACGCCCTGATTGTGGAGGCTTCCGGCAACCAAACGTTGTTCCGGGTCTGGTCGATGCTCGAACCATTCGCGCGGACGTATGTGACCGCATCGACACCGGGGATCGACCTGCACTGGCTGGCGGAGCGACATCGGGTGATCATCGATGCCATCAGCGAGGGCGATGAGGACCGAGCCGCCGAAGCGATGAGGGTCCACGCCGCCGAGGCAGAGGCCCTCATCGACCCAGCCCTGGACCACGATTAGTAGACCATCGGGGTGGCGGGTGGATCGGCGGGAAGCGGCTTCCCGTGGCCGCCCCGCTCGGACCGGTCGTGTCGTGATGGCGGCCACCAAGTTTGATACGACAACGAAATGAGAGGAGCAGAGGTGGCGCAGCTTATTGAAGAGATGTCGGCGGGTTCGGCGAGGATCAGGGTCGATCTCGTCGGGTCCACGGTCCCCGAGCACGTGCTCGAGAATATGGACTTCCTCAACTACCGGCTTGCCGCCGTGCGGTTGGAACCCGAGGTCACACTCGATGATCCCGACATGGTTTGGAACCGCGATGCCGCCGAGAAGTCGGTGAGCTGGAATGGCCGGACGATGCGGTTCGACGGCGACTGGGCCGCCGGCCCATTGCAGAAGGCAATCGTGACCGTGCTCGCCCTTCGCATGGAGGCTGAGGGATTGCACCCTTTCCACTCCTCAGCGGTGCGATACCAGGACAAGACGGTGCTGTTCCTCGGAGGCGAGTCCAACCACGGCAAGAGCATGTGCCAGATCGAAGCATGCCGCCGGGGTGGACAGCTGATCTCGACCGAGACGACGGTGATCGACGAGGATGGGTTCGCGGTGATGGGCTCGAAGACAGTCTTCATCAAGTCGCGGGCCAAGGGGACCGAGCGGGCCGACAAGGCCGCGCCCGAGCGCGGCGCCCAGATCTTCTTCGGTGATGAGATGCCGACTTGGAGCGACTACGACGAGTCCAGCAATGTCGACGTGGTGGTGGTGCCGGCCATCGATGGCAACTTCGACCCGACCACGGTCGAAATGGGCCCATTCGAGGGCCAGTTCCAGACGCTCCATTCGCTGCAGAACTACTTCCTCCTCAACGAACTGCTGGCGCCGGGGTGGCCGATGCCCATGGTCGACACGGAGGAGCTTCGCCTCAAGAGGGCCGGGTTCGTCGAGCGGTTCTGTACGCGACCGTTCTACATGATCCGGGGGGCCAACCCGCAGGCAGTCATGGACGAGGCCGACAAGGTCATCTAGTGAATCGAGCGCTTCCGTCTATGAGCGACCGGCGCTGATGCAACCGTTTACATATGCCCGCCCGGAGACCGTGGACGAGGCGATCGCACTGCTCGTCGAGCATCGTGGTGAAGCAGAGCTGCTCGCCGGTGGGACCGATCTCATCATCGAGCTGCGCAACCATTGGAAACATCCCAAGGTGGTCATCGATCTGAAGCGGATCGACGAACTGGCCCCGGCCATTGTGGAGAAGGAAGGGTTCCTGGCGATCAGCGCGTCGACGGTGATGGCGGACATCGTCGCCGATGAGCGGGTGCAGCAGTTCTTCCCTGCTCTCGCCGAGGCCGCCGACGTCGTCGGCTCGATACAGATTCGCAACCGAGCCACCCTGGCCGCCAACATCTGCAACGGATCCCCTGCCGCAGACACTGCCCCTCCGCTCCTTGTGTACGGGGCGGAGGTCGTCATCGCCGGCAGTGAGGGGCGACGGCGCATGCCCATCGACGACTTCATCGTGGGGCGGGGCGAGGTCGCGTTGGGAGAGGCCGAATTGGTGACCGCCATCGAATTGCCGATCCCCGCCGAGCCGATCGGGTCGGCATTCATGAGAATGACGCGGCGACGGGGCACCGATCTTGCCTCGATCACCCTCTGCTGTGGGGTGGACGCGGCCGGCATGACACGGATGGCGTACGGAAGTGTGGGGCCGCGGGCCTTGCTGGTCCTCGACGAGAGCGGGGTTCTGGCCGACCCGGGCGCCACCGACGAGGAGAAGGCCCCCCACCTGGACCGCTTGTTCGTGGACGCCAGTCCATCGCCAACCTCGATGCGTGCCGGTCCCGAGTATCGCGTGGCCATGCTCCCGGTTCTGGGTGCCAGGGCTCTGCAGACGGCCATCCAACGTTTGGCAGAGGCGACATGAGCGAGACGATGCACATCACACTCACGGTGAACGGAGAGCGGCGCGAACTGGACGCAGCACCGCACCATACGCTGCTCGACGTGATTCGTGACGATATCCACCTCACCGGCACGAAGGAGTGCTGCGTCGTGGGCGAGTGTGGCGCCTGCACGGTGGTGGTGGACGGCAGGCCGGTGAACTCGTGTCTGATGCTGGCCGTCGAGGTCGACGGTTTGGA
>JAZGIX010000144.1:0-3202 GCA_036482315.1 Acidimicrobiia bacterium
GTCCGTCGCGCGGTCGCTGGGTTCTGAGCGGTCGCCCCCGCGAGGCCGCTCCACCGATAGTCCGTCCAACACCAGACGGCGACGGCTGGAGCGTGGCATCAGAGGAGACAGAAGGGGACAACTAGTCGTTGTCCGTTGTCCGTTGTCCGTTGTCCGTTGTCCGATGTCCGATGTCCGATGCCCGATGCCCGAAGACCGAGCGCAGGATTCGGGAATCTCGACCGCACGTCCTCGCGATGGGAGCAGACGCGTTCGCAAGGGATCGTGCGACGACGTCCGGTACGGGAAACTCGACCGCATGCACGCGAGATTCGGGTAGGCGCGTCGTTATGGCAAGACGCGACGACGTTGAGAACGGTCGCCTTCTAGGCGACCTCCGCCACGGCGCCGGTGTCGGGTTGTTCTGCTCCTGCCGGGAGGGTGAAGCAGAACCTGGCTCCAACCGGGAATCCCGGTTCGTACCAGATGCGTCCTCCCGTGGCTTCGATGAGGTGACGGGCGACCGTCAGTCCCAGTCCGAATCCGGTGTCGGTCCGGGAGTCGCCTGAGGTCACTTGTTCGAAGGCTTCGAAGACGCGTTGTCCGTCGGCATCCGTGAGCCCGGTTCCGTTGTCGCTCACCACGATCTGCCACTCGTCGCCCACCGGGATCGCTTCGACTGCGACCGTGTCGCCACCGTACTTGTGGGCGTTTTCAATGAGGTTGCGAAGGATCTGTTCGACTCGATGGGGATCCGCATGGACTATCGCGTTGCTTCCGATCGAGACCGACGCCGACCGTTCCCCGTCCTCGGGGAAGACCCGGTTCACGACCTTGAAGGCCGCCGCTCTGAGCGAGAAGTGGGTCGGGTCCATCAGGAGCTTTCCCGCCTCGAGCCGGGGGATGGCCAGTACATCGTCGACCAGGTCTTTCAGGTGCTCCGATTCGGATCCGACGATCTGCAGGAACTCGTCCACCTCGGCGGGTGGAATCACCTTCCATGTCTCTTGGAGGGTGTCGATGAATCCTGCGATATTGGTCAGAGGGGTGCGGAGTTCGTGGGTGATCATCGACACGAATTCAGTCTTCATCTGGGAGGCCTTGCGTTCCGCTGCGAGCGCGGCTGTTTGTGCTCCCTTTGTCTTGAACACTTCCGTCGCAGCAGCCAGGAGTGAGAGCGCGACCCCGCCCAGGAATACGGCGACGACCACCCAGCCGATGATCTCGCCGGCCACGGGGAGCGTCGTCGGTTCGGGGCCCGGGAGCAGAGGCTGGAGGATGATCGACCCGCTGAAGGCGCTGAGAGCCCAGAACAGAGTTTTGAGCCCACCGAACGCCACCGATGCCGCGATCAGGTAGGCGGCTGCACCCACGAGTTGAGTGTGGGCATGGGCGTTCACGCCGAGTCCGACAGAAATGGCGATGGCGTCGATCACGAGGACCTCGGTGGGCGAATGCGGCATCCGGCGTCGCACCACGGAATGAACCAGCACGACGGCAGCCATTGCGGCCGAGAGCTCGATGCCGGGTACGTCGAAGTAGATTCCGAAAGCCGTTGCGGCCAGTATCACTGAGGCCGCGGCGGCGCGAACCGTGAGCAGCCACGGCTGCACCCGCCGGTAGTCCACCGGCGGCTCGAAGCGCCCCACACGGGCGCGGAACTTGGTCACCTTCCAGATATCGGCTGGCGGTGACTAGTCCCTAAGAAGTTTGCGGGGGTTGGTGCCCGGGAACCGTTGCGCCAACTCGATTCATGATTGGGAGGCTCACGTCCGGGGTCGCCGCTCCGCCAGGCGCTCCAGGCACGAGTCGGGGACTCGCAGGTCACCCTTGCCCGAGCCGAGTGCAATCCCCGATTTGTAGGTTCCGTGGTAGTCGGACCCCCCGGTGGCTACGAGTCCGAGATCGTCGGCCGCTGCTGCCATGTTCTCCCTCAGATGCTGGGGGTATTCCACGTAGTAGCACTCGACCCCGGCTAGTCCGAGGTCGGCGAATCTCGAGAGCAGGTGACCGAACTCGTCGGCGCCGTCGGCGAGAGTGTGCGGGTGAGCGACGACCGGTACCGCCCCCGACTCCCGAGCGAGTCTTATGGCTTCGGGCGCCTCGACCCGGATTCGGGCTCGGTAGGCAGGACGTCCCGTTGCCAGGTACTTGTCGAAGGCATCGCCGATGCTGTCGGCCGCCTTCTTCCGAACCAGAATCGCCGCGAAGTGCGGGCGGCCGATGACGCCGATACCGGCTTCTTCCTCCAGCTCTTCCATCGAGATGTCGACTCCCAGGCCGACCAGCGCCTCGACCATCTCGTGGTTGCGCGCCAGCCGTCCCTGCTGAATTCCACCCAGGCGCCCGGCCAGTGGTGAGTCGTGTCCCACCCAGTAAGCAAGGAGGTGCATTCCCTTGCCTTCCCACTGCACAGACAGCTCGGTGCCCGGCACGAACTCGATGTCGGACCCGGCAGCTTCGGTGGCCTCGTCGATCCCGTCGAGCAGGTCGTGGTCGGTCAGCGCGATGGCGCTGAGACCGATGTTCTTCGCCTTGGTGACGATCTCCGCGGGTGTGTCGCTGCCATCCGAATAGCGAGAATGAGTGTGGAGATCGACCGCCATCAGCGTTGGATCGTCACGCTCTCGATGTACACGGTCTCGAGCGGGCTGCTCGGCTCCTGTCCGGCGGCGCGGGCGACCGTGGGGACTCCGGCGATCCGGTCCATCACGTCGAGCCCCGAAGTCACCATTCCGAACACGCTGAACGAGGGAGGCAGTGGTACGTCCACCAGGACCATAAAGAACTGTGAACCGCCGGTATTGGGGCCGGCGTTGGCCATGGCCACCGTTCCCCGGGCATACACGAAGCCTTCCTCGGTCGGAAGTTCGTCGGGGATGGAGTATCCGGGCCCACCGCGACCGGTGGCGGTGGGATCACCGGCCTGAATCATGAAACCGGATACGACTCGATGGGAAACCGTCCCATTGAAATAGCCTTGCTCGGCGAGGAAGACGAAGGAATTCACCGTCTCGGGCGCGGCATCAGCATCGAGTTCGATCACCACGTCTCCGCACGATGTCGTGATCACCGCGGTGACGATCCCGCTGAGGCCGAGATCCTCTGGTTGAGAAAAGGCCATCTCGCTCGCCGGTGCAGGAGCGTCCGCGCCACAGAACGTCGCCTGTGCCCGAAAGCCCAGGTACTCGACCGTGGAGATCGTGTTCGGCTGATCCGGCCG
>JAZGIX010000145.1:0-2352 GCA_036482315.1 Acidimicrobiia bacterium
GTGGGAATGCCGTGGACCCGGCCGACTGGGATGGTGTGCTGTCCGGCTCCCGAGGCCAAGAGCTCAACCTCTTTATGTGGGGTGGCAGTAGCGAGATCAATCGATTCGTCGACACGGTCTACGGGCCTCGGCTCGAGGCCGAGTTCGGAATCGAGCTCAATCGGATTCCGGTCGCCGACACCGTCGATGCGGTCAACAAGGTTCTCTCCGAGATCCGGGCCGGCCGGGATCGGGGAGGCGCAGTCGACCTCATCTGGATAAACGGCGAGAACTTCCAGACGCTGCGCCAGGCCGACGCCCTCCTCGGCGACTGGTCGACCCGCATCCCCAATGCCCGGTTCGTCGATTGGGAAGCTCCGGAGGTACGTCTCGACTTCGGGTTGCCGGTAGCGGGCTTCGAGTCGCCGTTGGGCTCGGCGCAGTTTCAATTCGTATACGACAGTGCTCGCTTCGGACCCGACGATCTTCCCCTCAGCTACGCCGAGTTGCTCGAATGGGTGAAGACCAACCCGGGACGTTTCACTTACCCGGCCCCGCCCGATTTCCACGGCAACCGCTTTGTCAAACAGGCCTTCTACGAACTCACCGGTGGGCCCGAGCGCTGGCTCGGCGAGTTCGACACAGCCGGCTACGCCGAATTCTCGCCCGCGTTGTGGTCGTATCTGCAAGAACTGGAGCCGTATCTCTGGCGACAAGGCGCCAGCTACCCGTCGAGCATCTCAGAGCTCAATAGGCTCTTTGCCAACGGCGAGATCGACTTCACGTTCACCCAACTTCCGGCCGGAATCGAAGCCGACGTGGCTGCCGGCGTTCTGCCATCGACTTCTCGGCCATTTGTATTTGACACCGGGACGATCGGCGACAGCCACTACCTGGCCATTCCTGCCAACGCGGCTCACCCGGAAGCGGCGATGGTGATGGCAAATCTCGTCCTCGAGCCGGAGTTGCAGGCAGCCAAGCTGGCACCGGAGAACGGATGGGGCGATGGACTTGCCATCTCGCTCTCTCGCGTCGACAGCGCTGATCGTCGACGGATCGAGGCGGTGCTCGACGACCTCGGCGCGTTGGCTCTGGAGCCGGGGCTGTTGGAGTCCGTCCGCCTGCCGGAAGTCGCCGCCGAATACACCATCGCCCTCGAGAGAGACTGGCAGCAACATGTTCGCCGCTAGGCGGACCGGCCTCGATTCGGCAACAGAGCCGGCTCGAGTGTGGCTTCGGCTCGCGCCCGCCCTCATAGTGGTGGTCCCGGTATTCCTCGTGGCGGTGAGTCTGGCGCTGGCACAGAGCCTGGGTGTCTTCCCACTGGTCGGGGATTCCCGGCTCAACCTGGACGCTTTTCGCAGCGTGTTCTCCGATCAGGAACTGTGGCGCTCGCTAGCGTTCACGTTCTACCTTTCGGTGGCATCCACGGCGCTGGCGCTGGGCTTGGGTGTGGCTGTCGCGCTGGCGTTTCGACGGTTGTTCTCGGGCTCTCGCATCGGAGCCTTCATGCTTCAGCTCAACTTGCCGGTGCCGCACCTGGTGGGCGCTTTAGCGATGGTCCTTTTGCTCGCCCAGAGCGGCCTGGTGGCTCGTGTGGCCGATTCGGTGGGATTGATCGATGGACCCGCCGCCTTTCCTGCTCTCATCTTCGATGTCCGCGGAATAGCGATCATCGCCGAATACGTGTGGAAGGAGGCTCCCTTCTTCGCCCTCATGGCCTTGGCCGCTTTGGGGCCTGTAGCGGACGACTTCGAAGATGTTGCGGCCACCCTCGGTGCGGGTCGCTGGAGGCGTTTTCGTCATGTGACCCTGCCCCTGCTGACTCCGGTGCTGCTCCCGGCTTCGGTGGTGGTGTTTGCCTTCGCCTTTGGGACCTTCGAGGTGCCGTTGCTTCTCGGGGGCAGTTTCCCCGAAGCGTTGCCTGTCCTCGCCTACCGGAAGTTCACCAACGTCGACCTCGCCGCCCGGCCCGAGGCACTCGCCATCGGGGTCCTAATGATGGCGATCATCGCTCTGGTGACCTTGGCCTACATGCGTCTGGGACGCAGATTCGCGAGGCGACAATGAGCCACCGGGTTGTGAGGTCGAACACGTCGGACGGCCGCCGGCAGGCTGTGGAGCAGCGCCGCCCCCGATCGGCACGAATCTGGACTGGTGTGATTCTCACCGCGCTGATCCTGCCGCTGGCGGCCCTGGCACTCTTCTCGCTGACCCGCGGCTACTTCTACCCTCAACTGGTCCCCAACGATTGGAGCCTGCGGGCATGGTCGTTGCTGCTGCGACCCGGCTCGGAGGTGTGGGGCGCGATCGTGACGACGGTATCGGTGGGGTTGGCGGTGGTGGCGGCGGCGCTGGTGGTGGCAGTGCCGG
>JAZGIX010000146.1:0-2568 GCA_036482315.1 Acidimicrobiia bacterium
ATCTGAAGAGGGTCCAGCGGGAGGCCGATCTGACTGTCGATCACATCGCCCAGCTGGTTCGTAACGCTTTCGAAGCAAGCTGGCTCGAGTCCGGTCAGAAGACCAAGTACCTCGCCCGCGTGGAAGCGTTTATCCGGGGCCACTGACGCCGCCGACCGAGCGAAGATTCCCGCTGCCCGGGTGTTACCAAAGGGGACACCTGAGCCGCAACCGACCCCAATGTCACTCTCCGGAACTGTCAGCGTGGATTCCGTTGCCGTTCGACCCTTGCTATACCCGGCGTCGATGCCCTAGAGAAGCTCCACAACCTCTCCAAGCACATCGGTGAGGATGTCTGCATGTTCCTCCGCAAACACCAGCGGAGGCCGAATCTTGAGTACGTTGTTGTGCGGTCCGGTGGCTCCGATCAAGACTCCGTGTTCTCGCATGGCGTTGACAATGCGGTCCGCTACAACGGCGGCGTCCTCTCCGCCGATTTCGACGCCGGTGAATTGGCCGCGCCCCCGGACGTCGCCGATTGCCGGATGATCGATGTGGCGGATCGCACCGCGCAGATAGCCCCCGATCTCGTCTGCTCGCCGCGGTAGACGCTCGGCTGCCATCACGTCCAGAACAGCCGTGCCCGCGGCGGCCGACACGGGGTTGCCGGCGAAGGTGGAGAAGTAGAACCCGAGTTCGGAGAATCGTTCGGCGACATCTCGCCTTGTGACCACGGCGGCGATCGGGTGGCCGTTGCCCATCGGCTTGCCGAAGGTGACGATATCGGGGACGACTCCCGATTCGGCGAAACCCCACAGCGTCTCTCCGATGCGACCAAAGCCGGCCTGGACCTCGTCGGCGATAAACAGTCCTCCGGCTGCACGGATCTGGTCGGCCAGAGGCGTCAGCGCAGGACTGGGGTCGAAGATCCCGTCGCTGGAGAGCGCGGTGTCGATCGCCAGAAAGGCGGGCTCGTGGCCCGATTGATCCAGCCGATGCAGCGCCGGCTCGATCGAAGGTTGTTCGAGTGCCTCCGGTATCGCGATTGTGGCGACCCAGGCCGGGAGGGCTGCGTCGGTTTCGGCCAACCCCTCGGGTGAGGTTGCCATCGTGAGTTCGGTCGCACCGTGATAGGCGTTGCCGGTGATGATGGCCCCGTCATGACCGGTGACGGTACGGGCGATCCGCCAAGCAAGGTCATTGGCTTCGCTACCGGAGTTGGCGAAGAGCATGGTGTCTAGCGGTCCAGGGAGAAGGCCGATTATTCGCTCGGCGTACTCGACCACCCCATCCACCAGGTAGCGGGTGTTGGTGTTGAGGAGGGCAGCCTGGGCTGCGATCGCTTCGACGACTTCGGGTCGACCGTGCCCGACGTGAGGGACGTTGTTATAGGCGTCGAGGAGTCGGGTCCCGTCGGCCTCCGTGATCCAGACACCGCTGGCTGAGACCGCGTGGACCGGTCGATCGTACGAAAGGTGCATCCCCGGCCCAAAGACCAGATCCCGCCGCGCCCAGGGAACGGTCGGCGTCATTGGGGCTCGCATGCATCGACGACGGCGCGGAGCATCGCCTCGGTCCCGATTTGGTCCAGTCGCAACATCGCCTGCCATGCCGGCTCGGCGTCGGCGAGGATGTAGTCACGATTCTCGGGGTGGAGCTCCGCCCTCCAGGCTCCGATGGTGAGCGACTGGACCAGTCGAGCCATCACCAGGTCCGGTACGAGTTCGATCTCGGCTTCGCTCAAGGTCATCACCTGGTGATAGGCGCCCACCAGGTCGGCCGCGACCCCGGCCGGGTCATCTTGGCCGAAACATTGATAGGCGACTGCGATCGCGGGATCGATGATTCGGGGCGACCGGATCACATCACCGAAGTCGATCAAGCCCGTTATCGACTCCGGCCGGCCGGAGGAGACCAGCAGATTCCAGGGATTGACATCCCCATGGATCACCTGGCTCGGAGCTGCGGCCAGTAGGGGTTCGACTTCGTCGCGGAAGCGATCCAACCAATTCGAGACGAATTCGAATCTCTGATCCGGCAGATGGTGTGCCAGCGGGCGGATCGCGCTCACCTGGACGAGATCCCACAGGTACTCCCGATCCTGTTCGGGGTGCTCGAAGCGGAGCAGAGCCCGGTCGAGCCGGGCGAGCCAGGCTCCGATGTCTCTGCGCAGCGGGCGGGTCGAGAATCCTTGGGGTATCTCAGCGCCTTCGAGGTACGTGAGGAGGCGGACCGCCGCTACACCTTCTTCGAGTTCGACCGAACCGACGAGATGCCCGTCGCGGGTTGCGATCGGGTGGGGGATCGGCAATGCGGCGTCGGCGTTGGCGGCGTGCATCAGAGCGAGTTGCTGCATCTCGATGACGCCCGGCCGCTCCGACGGATTGGCGACCTTGAGGGAGAACTTGGCGTCGGGGGCGACGAGCATGAAGTTGGCATCACGCTCCCCGCCGAGGACGACCGCCTCACCCTTGATGCCGAACAACCGGTCGGCGATGGCGGCGGCCTCGGTCGATGTGATTGCGGGAGCGGGGCTCTCGAGCATTTCCTTCACGGCGTGGACGGTAACGCACCACCTCGACCGATATC
>JAZGIX010000147.1:0-22656 GCA_036482315.1 Acidimicrobiia bacterium
AGACCACCGGTTCGGCCCGTGTCGGCGGCTCTGACGTGCTCGGGCTTGCGGTGGACGAGCGTGCTCAGCTTGGCCTCTTCGAGGCCTTCCAGTATCCCGTTGAGGTTCCGGGGGTGGCGCTCTCCGAGCTTCTGGAAGAGATGGCGGCGGTCGGTGGGCCCGAGATCAGTTCCAGAGCGATGGCGACGGCGGCGCGGCTCGACATGGAACGATTCATGGACCGACCGGTGAACACCGGGTTGTCCGGGGGAGAGAAGAAGCGATCCGAGATGCTCCAGCTCGGTGCGCTGGCGCCTCGGGTTGCGATTCTCGACGAGATCGATTCGGGCCTGGACATCGACGCGGTTCGCGAAGTGGCCGAAACGGTCGAGGCAATGCGAAGCCCGAACCTCGGGGTGCTCGTGATCACTCACTACAGCCGGATCCTTCGCTATCTCAAAGTGGACCGAGTCCATGTGATGGTCGCCGGCCGGATCGTCAGGTCCGGAGGGCCCGAGCTCGCCGAGGAGCTCGAAGCCACCGGATACGACACTCTGATCAAGGAGTTCGGCTCAGGCTCGGAGTCTGCCGTATCCGACTCCTTCCTAGACGGGCTCTAACAGGAGCCTGGAATGTCGGTTCCGCTCTACACCCGGACCTGGGGCGAAGGTGGTCAACGTCGAATCCTTCTCCTTCACGGCATCACCTCGAGTGTCGCCGGCTGGTGGCGACTCGCTCCAGACCTGGCGGCGCGAGGGTGGAACGTCGTTGCCGCCGATCTCAGGGGGCACGGTGACAGCCCCAAGCCCGGCTCTTACGGCTTCGAGGAGCACGTCGAAGACGTGTTGGCTCTGGGCACCGGGTGGGATGCCGCCCTCGGCCACTCGATGGGCGGGACCATTTCGGTCCTGGCCGCCACGGCCGATTCCTCATGGGCGGCCGGCCTCATCCTGCAGGACCCAGCACTCATGCTGCCCGAACCGATGTCGGAGGTTCGAGGTTGGCTGCTCGAGGAATACCTTGTCGACATCGACCCGGTTCGAATCGCCCAGATGAGTCCGACGTGGCATCCAACCGATGTGGAGGCCAAAGTCGAAGCGCTCGAGAAGTCTTCAGCCGACATGGTGATCCAGACGATCGAGGTGAATTGGCCTTGGATGGTGCTCGACGAAGCAGCCAATCTGCCGGTGCCGATGGTGGTCCTGGGATCGGACCCGGAGGCCGGGGGAATTCTCCCGGTGGCATTCGGTGAGTGGCTTGCGGTCTCCCCGACGATCGAGTTCGAGGTGATCCCCAGGTCCTCGCATTCGGCGCATAGGGACGATGATCAGTACGAGACCTATCTATCGACTCTGGTGAGCGCCCTGGATCGTCTGCCTACGCTTGGCGGGTAATCGATCATCACGCCAGAGGAGCACTCCATATGCGGATCGAAAAGGATTCAATGGGAGAGATTCAGGTCCCCGACGACGCCTATTACGGTGCCTCGACGCAAAGGGCCGTCGACAACTTTCCGATCTCGGACCTTCGATTCACCCGAAGGATGATCGCGGCGCTGGGCCTGATCAAGGGAAGCGCGGCCTCGGTCAATCTCGGACTCAGCCTCATCTCAGCGGAACAGGCCGAGGCGATCGGCCGGGCAGCAGAGGAAGTGATTGAAGGGGTTCACGACGATCAGTTCGTGGTGGACATCTTCCAAACGGGTTCGGGCACCTCGACAAACATGAATGTGAACGAGGTGATCGCCAATCGAGCCACGGAACTACTCGGTGGCGAGCGCGGCGAGAAGCTGGTTCATCCCAACGATCATGTCAACGCCAGCCAGTCGTCAAACGACGTCATCCCTACGGCGATCCATATCGCAGCGGTTACCACCTTGCGCGAGACGACTATCCCGGCGCTCGAACGGCTGGCTGTCGCCCTCGAGGCCAAGGCGGTCGAGTTCGATCCGATCGTCAAGTCGGGCCGGACCCATCTGATGGATGCGACCCCGGTTCGACTGGGCCAGGAATTCGGCGGTTACGCGACTCAGGTTCGCAAAGGCGTCGAGCGGATCGAAGCCACCCTGCCCGGTCTCGAAGAACTGGCATTGGGCGGGACTGCAGTCGGAACGGGCATCAATGCTCCCGAGGGTTTTGCTCGGGACACGATCGCCGCGGTTGCCGAGCGGACCGGATACAGGTTCACCGAGGCGGGTGATCACTTCGAGGCCCAAGCCGCCAAGGACGCTGCGGTGTTCGCGTCGGGTGCTCTCAAGACAGTGGCGACGGCGTTGTTCAAGATCGCCAACGACATTCGGTGGCTCGGTTCGGGACCCCGCACTGCGATCGGCGAATTGGCGCTGCCTTCCACTCAACCGGGCTCGTCGATCATGCCCGGGAAGGTCAATCCTGTAATGGCCGAGTCGGTCATGCAGGTCGTTGCTCAGGTGATCGGCAATGACGCCGCAGTGGCCTGGTCGAACGCCAACGGCAACTTTGAGCTGAACGTGATGATGCCGGTACTGGCTCACAACCTGCTGGAGTCGGCCGAGCTGATTGGTGCGGTTTGTGATGCCTTCCGGGAGAAGTGCGTCGAGGGAATCGAAGCCAACGAAGACCGAGCCGCTGAATTGCTCTCCAAGAACATCATCATCATCACCGCCCTGGCGCCCAAGGTCGGCTACGACACGGCCGCTGAGATTGCCAAGAAGGCGTTCGCCACCGGCCGCGGCGTCAAGGAAGTCGCGCTGGAGATGGAGGTCCTCCCCGCGGATGAACTGGAGCGGGCGCTCGACCTGTACCCGATGACTGAAGGCGGGATTGCCGAGTAGTCCTTGGTTCTTAGTCTCTAGTCCTTGGGAAGAGGGCTAGCCCTCACGCCGAGATGTGACCCACGCACCGAGGAGGACGAAGGCCGTCCCGGCGAGTGCGATCGGTTCGACGTCTTCACCGCGCACGATGACGCCCAGTGCCACCGCCACCACCGGCACGAAGTAGATCGCCACCGAGCCGCGGGTGCCTCCGACCCGACCGACCAGGGTGGCCATCAGCACGAACGCCAGCCCGGTGCCGAGAATCCCGAGGGGGATCATCGCCAGCGCCGCATCCCACTCCCAGTGTGAGGACGGAATCTGGACCACGCCGACGGGCACGACGACGACCAACGCCCACAGTTGGGCTCGCAACAGCACCGGGAGCGCCCCGTATTTCTGCTGTAGCGGGACGGCCATGTTGGCCGACAACCCGTAGAGGACGATGGCGAGTGCCACCAATCCGGTACCGAGCGCCGTCGCCGACGAGTCGCGCAGCTCCGGCAAGAAGATGGCGATGACGCCGAGGAATCCGATGACGATTCCCACCATTTGGCGCTTGCCTGGGAGAGTCCGGAGCAACAGCGATGCCCAGATGGCGGTTGTGATCGGGACTGCTCCGTTGATCATCCCCGCGACCGAGGAGTCGATCCATTGCTGGGCAATCGGAAAGAGTGTGAGGGGGATGGCGATCCAGATGATCCCCAGTGCCGCCACCCGGGCCCGGTCAACCGGCTCGATCGGGCGTCGGGAACGGGGTACCAGTGCCAGCGCCAACATCCCGAGGATGACCCGGACCAGCGTCACGACCCCGGGTTCGAACGCCTCGAGGCCGATGGCCATGAAAAGGAACGAAGAACCCCATATGAGCGCGATGCCGGTTAGAAGGCCCCAGTCGACCGCGCCGAAGGCGTCTTGGCTGGTGCCGATGGTGGTGAGATTGGAGGAGCGACGTGTCATGCGTTCAGGAGAACCCCGTTGGGAGCCGGTCGGTTGCACCACCGAGGCTGGCTCGGCATGGCGCCCTGGTCAAGCGATCAGTCGATCGGTGCGTGTAGCCCGACGACGCCTTCGCCTTCGGCGATCACTCGGACCGTGATCTCGAGCGCAAGCTCGGGGGTCACCCGGAAGTGGCTGGATTTGGCGATCGGCTTCATGATGCGGTCCTGTCGGAGCCGAGCGCCTCTTCGAGAGTCGTCCAGGGGAGGTCCGCGCACTTGATTCGAATCGGGAATTGCTTCACACCGGCGAGTGCTTCGAGGTCTCCGAGCACGGCGCCCGGCCGCTCGGGGTCCAGGCCCGCGTCACCTTTCTCGATGTCGAGCATCGCCTTGACCTGGTGCGTCAGCGTGGCGATCTCTTCTACCGACCTGCCCACAATCGTGTCGGCCATCATCGATGCCGAGGATTGGCTGATCGAGCAGCCTCGCCCCCTCACCGCGGCATCGGTGACGACTCCGTCCTCGATTATCAATTCGATCGTGACCTCGTCACCGCACAGGGGATTGTGACCCTCGGCGGTCGCGTCGGGATGTTCGATCGATCCCGATCTCCGCGGGTTGCGGTAATGGTCGAGGATGACCTGGCGATAGAGCTCCTCAAGTGACACCGAAGAGTCTCCTTGCCTCGTGGAGTCCGGCGACGAGGGCATCGACTTCTTCGATCAGGTTGTAGACATAGAACGAGGCACGTGCTGTGGCGGGGACGTCGAGAACTCGCATCAGGGGACGGGCGCAGTGGTGCCCGGCCCGGATGGCGACCCCCTGTTGATCAAGGATCGTGGCCAGGTCGTGGGGATGGATGTCGGCCAGCGTGAACGAAACGGCGCCACCTCGGGCGGCAGTGTCGTTGGGGCCGTACACGGTCAGACCCGGAATCTCTGCCAGGCGGTCGAGCGCGTATCTCGTGATCTCGATCTCGTGGGCGCGAACGTTGTCCATGCCGAGGGCTGAGAGGTAGTCGACCGCTGCTCCGAAGCCGATCGCCTCGGCTATCGGGGGAGTCCCCGCTTCGAATTTGTGAGGGACATCTGCCCACGTCGACTCGTGGAGTTCGACCTCGCGGATCATCGAACCGCCGCCCTCAGCCGGTTCCATCGCTTCCAGCAATTCCATGCGACCCCAAAGAGCACCGATCCCGGTCGGACCGAGCATCTTGTGGGCGCCGAATGCGACGAAATCGGCACCCAGATCGCGCACGCTGGTCGGGGCGTGCGGGATAAGTTGTGCGCCGTCGATGATCGTTATGGCACCTACGGAACGGGCGGCTTCGATGAGTTCGGCGTGAGGGCCAATGGTGCCGAGGACGTTGGACATTCCGGAGAATGCGACGACTCGCACTCGCTCATCGATGACGGCGTCGAGGTTCGAAATGTCCACGAGGTAGTCGTCGGTGAGCGGCAGGTACTCCAATTCGGCGCCGGTGTGGCGAGTGATGAGTTGCCAAGGCACGACGTTGGCGTGATGCTCCATCTTGGTGAGAAGGATCTTGTCACCCGGCTTCAGGTTGTAGAGGCCCCACCCGTAGGCGACGGTGTTGATCGCGCTGGTCGTGCCCCTCGTGAAGATGATCTCGTTCGCCGAACCGGCGTCGACGAAGTCGGCGACCTTCTGGCGCGCTCCCTCGTACAGCGCGGTCGCCTCCTCGGCCAGCACGTAGGCGCCGCGGTGAACACTCGCATTGTGCTGCTGATAGAAGTCGCTCATGACATCGATCACTTGCGACGGCTTCTGGGTCGTGGCGGCGCTGTCGAGATAGACCAGCGGCTTGCCGTTTACCTGCCGCGAGAGGATGGGGAAGTCCTTGCGGACCTGGACCGGATCGAGAGTCATGGGCGGGTGGCTCCGGGACGCTGTGAGTAGCCAGTAGCCAGTAGCCAGTAACCGACGTCTTTCGTCCAGGTCTGCTGGATACTGGATACTGGATACTGGATACCGCCTGTGGCGAACTCGGCAGAGACAATCACGATCCCGCCCCCACGCGAAACGCGTCGTACCCCTCTTCCTCGATCCGCTTTGCCAGGTCGGCGCCGCCGGTATCGACGATGCGCCCATCCACGAAGACATGGACGACGTCGGGTGTTATGTAGTCCAGCATGCGCTGGTAGTGGGTGATGATGAGAAAGCCACGCTCCGGTCCCGCCAACTGTCCGACGCCTTCGGCGACGATCTTGAGGGCGTCGATGTCGAGGCCGGAGTCGGTCTCGTCGAGTACCGCGAGCTGCGGCTCGAGTACCGCCATTTGGAGTACTTCGTTACGTTTGCGCTCGCCGCCGGAGAAACCTTCGTTGAGATACCGGTCGGCAAAGGTCTCATCCATTCCGAGGGCCTTCATGGCGTCGGTGACCTTGAGCCGGAGTTCGAGCACGGTGTATTCGGTCCCGGTTCGATTCGAGAGTGCGGCTCGAAGGAAATTGACGACCGAGACGCCCGGAATCTCCTCGGGGTACTGGAACGCCAGGAACATTCCCAGACGGCCGCGCAGTTCGGGAGTCATTTCGGAGACTTCCTCCCCGCCCAACCGAATCGACCCGGAGGTCTGGTAGCTCGGATGGCCCATCAACACGTTGGCCAGAGTGGACTTCCCTGATCCGTTGGGGCCCATGAGCGCATGGATCTCACCCCGCTTGATGGTGAGCGAGACACCTTTGAGAATCTCGACGCCTTCGGCCGAGGCGCGCAGGTCGTCGATGACTAGAAGATCAGGCATGAGCCGGAGGATATCGGCGCCCGTGCGCGTACCGAAAGGGGGTTCTGCTCGGGAGACACTCGATGTGAGTCGGCCCGTCTCGGGTAGCCGGTACCAGACGGCGTCTCACCGAACCCGGGTGACGCGCCTGCCGGGATACCGGTGGCGCCCTCGTCGAGTATCCAGTACCCAGGAACGCGTGTCTGTCTGGTTACTGGTTACTGGTTACTGGGGGCCCCGCAGCGCCTTGAACACGTCGTCCAGCAGGTCCGTCTCGTACGGGCCGAAGTGTTGGACGTAGATTCGGTCGAATCCGAGTTCGGCGTAGTGGGCAACTGTTGCCTGCACTTCATCCGGGGTGCCTATCGGACGTCCGCGCTCTCGGTAGCTGGTGGCGATCTCCTCGGAGCTGCGCCCGAAGGGATCGGCGGCCGCGATCCGCCCCAGGATCTCTTCGAAATTGGCCTGGTCGGTTCCGGCTACCACTGCCGTCATTGTGCTTATCAGCAGCGCATCGGGGTCTCGCCCGGCCTTTTCGGCCGCGACGCGGGCGGCCGTGATCCGGCTGGTGACTTCCGCACCCGACTGGGGCACAAAGTTGTATTCGTCGGCATAGGTTCCTGCGAGCCGTGGCGTTCGTTTCGGTCCCTGACCGCCGACAATGATCGGGAGGGTCCCGACGGGTCGGGGATGGACCTCTGTTTCCTCGAGTCTGTAGTACTCGCCGTGGAACGGCCCCGGCGTACGGCCGAAGGCGTGGTGCATGTAGGCGAGCGCCTCTTCGAG
Organism: Acidimicrobiia bacterium; assembly: GCA_036482315.1. Classification (GTDB taxonomy): domain Bacteria; phylum Actinomycetota; class Acidimicrobiia; order Spongiisociales; family UBA11373; genus JACZWZ01. The sequence continues at coordinate 7,244 of JAZGIX010000147.1, forward strand.
GCGCTCGAACCGTTCGTTCTGGTCGAAGAACTCGAGGCCGAAGTTGGCGTGCTCCTCCTCCATCCAGCCGGTGCCGAGGCCGAGTCGGAGCCGCCCCTTGGACATCTCGTCGATCGTGGCGGCCGTCTTGGCGATGACGCCCGGATGGCGAAAGGTGATCGGGCTGACCAGAACGACCAGATCGAGTCGATTCGTGTCGCGAGCCAGACCCCCGAGTGTGGCGAAGGCGTCTGTCGCATGTGGTGCCTCGACGTCCATGAAGGAGTAGTGATCAGACCGGGCGAAGGCGTCGAGTCCCGCTGCTTCGGCCCAGGTTGCCAACTCCAGGAGTGTCTCGTAGCTCATCCCGAGCTGGGGCTCCGTCATCAATCCGAATTGCAATCCGGCGTCCTCTCGATGGTTTGTGGCCCTACTTTGGCATGGGTCCGGCGACGGCGGAGGGCACCGCTACGCTCACGGCGTTGACCCAGTGGAGGCCGGCGATGAACTTCGCGTTCAGCGAAGAACAGGAAATGCTGCGAGATACCGCTCGTCGATTCCTGGACGACAAGGCCGGGTTCGATGTTGTGCGGGATCTGATGGAGACCGTCGAAGGATTCGACGGGGGCCTTTGGCAAGAGATCGCCGCCCAGGGCTGGCAGGCCATGGCGATTCCTGAGGAATACGGCGGAGCCGGCTTCACCTTCATGGAGCAGGCGATCCTGATGGAGGAGATGGGTCGCACGCTCTTTCCGACTCCGTATCTGTCGTCGATCGTGCTCGGCGCCGACCTCGTGCTCAACGCCGGCACCGAGGAGCAGAAGCAGACAATTCTGCCGGATGTGGCGTCCGGCCAGTTGCGGCTTGCCGTGGCACATCTCGAATCAGGTGGTCGATGGGATGCGACCGGTATCGAGCTGACGGCCACCAACGAAGGCGACGAGTTCGTGCTCGAAGGAGCCAAATCCTTTGTCATAGATGGGCATACCGCCGGTAGCCTGATCGTGGTGGCTCGGACCGCACCGTCGTCATCGGATTCGGAAGGAATCTCGCTGTTCCTGGTCCCTGCCGACGCCGACGGAATCGAATCGAAACGGGTCGAGACGATGGACCAGACCCGAAAGCAAGCCGAGATCACGTTCGCTGCGGTTCGAGTTCCGGCGACGGCGATCCTCGGCGAATCGGGCGCGGGGTGGTCGTCGTTGCAGGACACGCTGCAGCGGGCTGTGGTTGCTCTGGCCTTCGAACAGGTCGGCGGCGCCCAACAGTGCCTGGACATGTCGGTGGAGTACGCCAAGGCACGAATCCAGTTCGGACGGCCCATCGGGTCGTTCCAGGCGATCAAGCACAAATGCGCCGATATGTTGGTCGCAATCGAAGCTGCGAGATCGGCGGCGTACTACGCCGGTTGGGCGGCCTCGGTGGGGGATGAGGATCTCGCCATCGCCGCCCCTCTTGCCAAGTCCTACTGCTCAGAGGTCTACTCGCGAGCCGCCGGGGACAACATTCAGATACACGGCGGCATCGGATTCACCTGGGAACACGACGCCCACCTCTTTTTCAAGCGGGCGAAGACAGACGAGCTCTTGTTTGGAGCGCCCGCCGACCATCGCACCGCGCTTGCAGGCGCGCTCGGCCTTTGAAGATCCGCGCTGGGTGATTCGACGAGGGAGGTACGTGTGAACGACCGCAGTTACAGGATCTTCATCTTCTTGGGTACCTTGATCGCGACCCTGCTGGTGGTGTTGATCGTGGTTCTCTTGACCAGCGACGATCCCGACCCGGTGCCATCTGCCGTGTCGACCAGCGTTACAACGGCTGAAATTGCGACCAGCTCTCCTCCTGCAACCAGCGGTACGACGGCTGCTCCGGCGACCACTGCGGCGCCGGCCACGACCTCGGCTCCCGCAACCAGCGCGGCAACGCCGACGACGGCAGCACCTCCGGTCTATCTCGTTCCGCAGGGCTTCGGACCGATCGTTCGCGGTGCCGATGAGAACGATCTGGTCGCCAGCGGGGATCTGGTCTTCGACGGCTGGGATGCCACCGACCCTCCAGACGGCTACTGGTGTGGGTGGGGGAGCGGGGCCGGACCGCAATCGGGTCTGGTGGGAACCCAGATCTTCGACTTCGGTATCGCCGTCGTCTACGTGACCGACTCTTCGGTCATGACTCCCGAGGGCATCTCGCTCTCGTCCAGCGAGGCGAACATCGTGGCGGCATACGGACCGCCGGACGAACAGCACGCCGGACCCTATGTCCCGACCGAGAGCTGGATCTACTACCAGTTCGGCGACCACGGCTACAGGTTCATCTTCGACGGCGGCTCGATGCTGCAGATGCAGGCCGGTGATTGGGAGAAGCTGCACCTCGGAGAGGGCTGCCTCTGAGAGCCCGCGGGTGGCGGGCGCCGGGTCAGCCCGTCGCCTGCTCCTGGAGTGCTGCCACGGCGACGTCGAGGTCGCTCGGAGCCACGCCTCCGGCGATCCGTGCCAGGACGGTGCCGTCGGCGCTGGTGAACACCCAGTAGGGGAAGGCGGTGAGTCCGAAGGCGTTGCCGACGCTGGATGCGGCGTCGTCGAGGATCACCTGGGCGGTCCAGCCCTCGCGCTCCAGCCATGCAGATGGCGGGTAATTCTCTCGGGTGCTGCTGACGCTGGTCGAAATCGTGTAGAAGTCGACGTTGTCCGGAAGGGTCGTGCTGTCGAGCCAGTCCTGGACGATGGGCACTTCGCGCCGGCAAACGTGGCACCAGTGGGCAACGAACACGATGACCTTGGCCTGGCCGTCGTTGGTCATCGAGACCGAGGATTCGTCGAAGTCGGCGCCGGACACTTCCGGTGCGAGCATTCCAGCGGCAGGATCGCTGCCACCGTCGGGAAGCAACGGCAAGGTCTCACCGGTGATCTCGGGGGAGCCGGTCTCGTTGCTGCTGCCGCCCGAGTCGAACGTGAGCACAACGACGGTGACGAGAGCAACCGCTACGACCCCGAAAATCACGGGGAAGAGCGGGAAGTTCCTTGGCGGTCTCTGGGCTGTGGTCATGCTGCTCCTTCCGGCCCTCGGGCCGCGTCTAGATCTGTGGCGGTCCGAGCGTTGGCTCGGTCGAGGGCGAGCACCGTGATGATCACCGCGAATGAAACGAGCGCCATGAAGGGGATCGACACGAAGTCGAATTTCCACACCAGGGCGGCCGTGCAAGGGGTCGTCGACGAGCACTTACCGGTTGCGAGGTCGGGGATGCGCTGGATCAAATAGTGATAGCCCGAGATGAAACTCCCGATGATGGCGAGCGGGTAGACGTAGCGCCGAACGGCGTTGTCGTTTCGAAAGGCGGCGATGCCCAGGATGATCGCCAGCGGGTACATCGCGATTCGCTGATACCAGCAGTATTCACAAGGCGTGAAGTGAGCGATCTGCGAGTAGTAGAGGCTGCCGAGCATTGCGAGCACACTCATGAGCCACGCCAGCCACAACCCGTATCCGATGAATCCGTCTCGAACACGTTCGAAGATGCTCTGTGCAGCGGTCATCTTCCAGGCAGCCAGCCGAAGGATCAGCAGCGCCGCCAGGCCGGCGACGATCAATACGGTGCCGGTGGCCAGGAAGGTGGAGACGGTGTTGACGTTCATGAGGGCAGCGAGAGGAGAATAGCCAACGAGCGATTGGTGGAATCGCCGGTGACTGGTGACTGGTGACTGAGTACTGAGCACTGAGTACGCTTGCGGCATGGGAGCCGTTGCATCTGGTGCCGTCCTCCTCGCACTGTTCTTGATCATCGTGGCGGGCCTTGTCTGGCAGGGATCGCGAAATTCGATCGTCACCGACCGCGCCGAGTACGTGGTACCAGAAGCCGCCGAATTCGTTTATGAGCGCCTGTCGGACCGAGCTCTGGGGGGTCTCGATCCGGAGACCGTGCGCCGCGTCCTCGAATGGAATCTCCACTTCACACAGGTCATCGGACCTCGTGATCTGGATCGCCCTCTGGTCATCGGGGGCGGTGATGGGATCGAATATGTCATGGAAAGGGCCGGCGCCGCCGGCGTCGCCGTAGAGCCGCTCGACATCGCCGAGATCATGGCCATCGAGACCGACTACTTGCTGTCTATCGGCGCAATCGGATCACCCGTCGAGGAGGGACCCGCGTGATCGTCAGGTGTGGTCGCTGCCAGACCTCGTTCGAGGTGGAGGGAGCTGGGCGATACCCGTGCCCGGCTTGCGGAACGGCCAACGATGTCCGAGTCGAGGATTCGGTGGCGAGAGGTTCGGGTCTGATCGCTCCGCCCCCACCCCCGGACCAGGAATCTCCTTCTCCCAGGATCGAGTGCGGCGAATGTGGTTTCTCTTTCATAGTCGGAGCTGTTGCCGAGGCTCCGTGTCCTAACTGCGGCACCCCGGTTACCGTTTTCGGATCGGAAGGAGACGAGTGAGTCGAGAACGGTGGGAACAGGAGTACGCCGCCGGATCCAAGCGAAGGGATCGCTGGGTCACGATGTCGTTCGAAGATCTGCCGGCGACGGGCTTTGCGGATGGCGAGCCTCCCGAGAAGATCGGACACCCGGGAGCCTTTCCGTACACGCGGGGTATCCACGCCACGGGCTATCGGGGGAAGTCGTGGACGATCCGCCAGTTCGCCGGATTCGCTGGTGTGGCCGACACCAACGCCCGGTTTCGACACTTGTTGGCGGAAGGGCAGCACGGGTTGTCGGTGGCATTCGACATGCCGACGCTCATGGGTCTTGATTCCGACAGCCCTCTCGCCCTTGGCGAGGTGGGGCACTGCGGAGTAGCGGTCGACTCCGTCGACGATATGGCCGAACTCTTTGCAGGAATTCCTCTGGGCGATGTCTCGGTCTCAATGACCATCAACGGCCCGGCTCAGATTCTGTTCGCCTTCTTCCTGGTGGCGGCAGAGGAGCAGGGAGTGTCGTGGGATCGTCTCCAGGGAACCCTGCAGAACGACATCCTCAAGGAATTCATCGCTCAGAAGGAGTGGATCTACCCACCGGAACCGCACCTACGGCTGATCGTGGACATGATCGAGTTCTGTGTCGACCGCGTGCCGGCGTGGAACACGATTTCGGTAAGCGGGTATCACATCCGAGAGGCCGGGGCGACGGCTCAGCAAGAGCTTGCCTACACGCTGGCCGACGGGTTCGCCTATGTCGAAGCCGGGATGCGGCGCGGACTCGACGTCGACTCGTTCGCTCCCCGGCTGTCGTTCTTCTTCGACTCGCACATCGACTTCTTCGAGGAGATCGCCAAATTCCGCGCCGCCAGGCGAATCTGGGCGACCTGGATGCGCGATCGCTACCACGCCCGTGACGAGCGGTCTCTGAAACTTCGATTCCACACCCAGACGGCAGGAGTCTCGCTGGCCGCGCCGCAGCCGGACAACAACGTCGTCAGAACCACCGTTGAGGCTCTCGCCGCGGTCCTGGGCGGTACACAGAGCCTGCACACGAACGCGCTCGACGAGGTCTACGCACTTCCCACCGAGCGCGCCGCAGAGTTAGCGCTTCGGACCCAGCAGGTCATCGCAGAAGAGACAGGAGTTGGCGATGTCATCGACCCGCTCGGCGGATCCTGGTTCGTGGAGCAGATGACCGACCGTATGGAGCAGCGTGCTCTCGAGATCCTGTCTCAGGTCGATCGGATGGGCTCGGGATCGATCCTTGATGGGGTCCTGCATGGAATCGACGAAGGCTGGTTCCAGGGGTCGCTGGCTGATTCGGCCTATGAGTTCGAGAAGGCGCTCGGGTCGGGAGAACGGGTCATCGTCGGGGTCAACAAGTACGTCTCCAACGATGAGGACGAGCTCGACATTCTCGAGATAGGCACCGATGTGGAAGCGGTGCAGTGTGCGCGTGTGGCGAAGGTGCGCTCGGAGCGTGATGAGAAGCTCGTAACCGAGGCTCTCGAGGCACTTCGGATCGGGGCCGGTGGAGATGCCAATCTGATGGAGTTGATCGTCGATGCGGCGCGGGCGAGGGCGACCGAAGGCGAGATCGGTGAAGCGATGAAGACCGTGTTTGGCGGATACCGTGAGCCACCGCGGGTCTAGAAGTCCCCAGTCCCCAGTCACCAGTCTCCAGGAAGAGGGTCCTCGCTCGGCGGGTTCCCTCGACTTGCGGGTGGCGTTGATTCGAGTGCTGATCTACACCGCGTTGGCGTTCGTGCCGGTCAAGATGCCGATTACGGAGACGTTGCCGGAACCCCCGTACGCCGTCGTGTTCCCCAGCGATGGTCCGAGCTCCGATCTCGACGAACTCCTGGCCGCATTGGGCTTGCGGGCATGAGGTGGAGCGAGTAACCAATCGGCCCGGATGGCTCGAACGCCTGGTCGTGTGGTGCTCGGTGGTCGCCTAGCATTCCGGCCATGAGAGCTGGACTTCGGGTGACGATCGCGGTGTTGGCACTGTTGCTGGTGGCTGCCGCGTGTGGTGACGATGATGGCGTCACCGGCTCGACAGAAGCAGTCGTGTTCGGCGAGGGCACGATCCCGGAGTCAGTGCCCGACGACTTTCCCATCCCCGCCGGCGCGGTCGTGGGCACGACGCTGGTCGACAAGATCAACAACCGCACCGAATTCCGACTCTCGATCCGGGCCGAACCCACCGCGACGGTCCAATTCTTCCAGGTCGGCCTCGTGAATCAGGGTTACGTCATCAACTCTTCCGAGGGCAACGCCGCCGAATGGACTCTGACATTTAGCAACGGCGAACTCCTGGGAACGATCTTTACTACGCCGCAGGGCCAAGGGTTGACTGCGTCGGTGATCAGCTTGAACACGTCGTGAACTCGCGCCTTGGTCGGTTCCCCGAGAACCGCTTCGTGGGTACTCGAGACGACATGGTCGTCTATGACTGTGACGATGAAACGGCATTTGCGGCTCTGAAGACTCGTGTCGAGTTGGAGGACCTCGTCGGTCGCCAGATGCTCAGCACCTTCGGTCCGGACTCGCTCGAAGAGGCCAGGAACAGGGGCTTCGCCAGTCGTTAGTCAGTTAGTCATTAGTCCTTAGCCCGACTCTCTGGGACTCAGTCGGCTTTCAGGTGAGCGGCTACTAGTGAGCCGACGGTTTCCTGGCGGAAGTGGAAGAAGTGGTCTGAGCCGGGAAGGACCTCGAGTCGGGCTTTGGCCTGAGCTGCGAAATGTTTCATTGACTCGACCGAGGCGAACTGGTCCTGATCGCCGAAGACGATGAGTCGGTCCGCCGGTGCCAACCCGACGACGTCGGGGACGGTGGAGCCGCGATATGGCTGGATACCGGGTGCGATTCCCACCCACGGCAGTGCTGAGCCGGTCTCGAGCTGCCAAGCGAGGCTGGTCGTTGCTCCGAAGGACCAGCCGGCGATTCCGAGCGGCATCGTGGGGAAGGCGAGTTGGGCTGCTTCGACCGCGGCCGCGACGTCACGCACCTCACCGATGCCCTGATCCCAGGTGCCCTCCGACGATCCGACTCCACGGAAGTTGAAACGCAGTACGTGGATCCCGGCTGCGTTCAACGACGTCGTGACGGTCCGCAAGAGTGGGGCCTCCATTGTGCCGTCTTCAAGCGGATGGGGATGGCACAGGACGGCGATGGAGCTCGCGGGTACCGCAGCGTCGTCCCATCGGGCCTCCAGTGAGAACCCATCCTTCGTCTGGATGGCGGTCATCCGAAGGTCAATGCCATCCAGGCGAGCGATGCTCCAAGGATGACGAGAGCGGTGATGGCCGCGGCGATGATGAGGTAGCGAGTCTGCACCTGGTGAGGCTACCGGCCCCTCTGGAGTGTTCTGACCCGCGGCTAATCTCAGGCGTCCGCGGTTTCCAGGAGCTTTCGTGCACGACGTGGTCATCATTGGTGGGGGACCGGGTGGATACGCGGCCGCACTGTATGCCCACAACTTCGGACTCTCGGTCGCCCTCGTGGAGAAGGACAAGATTGGAGGCACTTGCCTGCATCGGGGTTGCATCCCGGCGAAGGCATTGCTGCAGACCGCTGAGGTCTACACCGGTGTCGCCGTCGCCGCCGACTTCGGTGTGCTGACGTCAGAGCCGGTGCTCGACTGGAGCCGCGCCCTCGAGCGCAAGAAGGAGGTTGTGGACCAACTCCACCGCGGCCTTGTCGGTCTGATGAAGCAGAGAAAGATCGAGACCGTCGAGGGGACAGGGTCGATCGCCGGGCCCGGAATGGTGGATGTGACCGTTCCGGACGGATCTCAGCGACGCCTCGAAGCACGCGCGGTGATCGTTGCCACGGGTTCGGTGCCCCGTTCGATTCCCGGCTACGAAGTCGATGGTGTCCACATCGTGACCTCCGATCACGCCTTGGAGTGGCAAAGCGTGCCGGGGCGGGTAGCGGTGATCGGGGCGGGAGCGATCGGCGCTGAATTTGCCTCGCTGCTCACCGACGTCGGATCCGAGGTACACCTCTTCGAGGTCATGGATCAGGTGATTCCGGGCGCCGAGCCGAGGGCGGCACGGTTGCTCGAACGAGCGCTCAAGCAAAGAGGCGTCTATGTCCACACGGGAACCGGAGTCGATGCCCCGGCCCTGGGCCCTTCCGGGGTGACGGTCCCCTTCGGAGATTCGTCGGTGGAGGTCGACGTGGTGCTGGTGGCGGTGGGGCGGTCCCCGGTCACCGACGGCATTGGATTGGATGCCACCGCGGTAGAACTGGACCGGGGCCATGTCGTCGTCGATAGCCAGACAATGCAGACTGCCGAGCCCGGTCTCTATGCGGTCGGCGACATCGTCGCCGATGCCCCCCAATTGGCACACGCCGGTTTTGCGGAGGGCATCGCGGCAATCACTCATATTGCGACGGGCGCTGCGGCTCCGGTGCAGTACCGGGCTATCCCGCTTGTCGTGTACACACATCCCGAGCTCGCATCAGTGGGACTCACCGAAGAGCAGGCGAAGCAGGCCGGGTACGAGGTCGAGACCTCCGATCATGGGTTTGGTGGCGTCGGCAGAGCGATCATCAAGGGCCAGGCGCAGGGGATGGTGAAGATCGTCACGCAAACCGACGGCCCGATCCTGGGGGCGACGGTGGTCGGGCCGGCTGCCGGTGAACTGATCCACGAACTGATGTACTTCGTCGGCTGGGAGGCTCTCCCGTCGGAGGCGGCGGCTTTTGTCCACGCTCATCCGACACTCGCGGAGGCAGTGGGGGAGACTCTCCTGGCTGCGAGTGGGAGGAGTCTGCACTGATGAGGGGATGCCGGTGATCCAAGCGTCCGGTCGCGCTGCCGAGTTGAGCGAGGCGCAGCTGATGGCGATGCACGAGTTGATGGTCACGGGTCGATTGCTCGAAACCCGTTTGCACAACATGTCTCGAGCGGGTCGCCTCGGCGGAGAGGTCTATCCCGGCGTCGGTCAGGAGGCGGCTCAGGTCGGCTTGACGTTCGCCTTGGAATCCGACGATGTCTTCGGGGGGACCCATCGGGACCTGCTGGCTCAGATCACCAAAGGCGTGACTCTCGAAGAGACCATGCTCAACTTCTACGGCAAGGCTGCCGGCCCAACCTCCGGGCGCGATGGCAACAGCCACTTCGGCGTGATCGAAAAGGGCACACTGATGGTGGTGTCGCCCCTGCCGGATTCCTACGCGGTCGCGGTCGGGTGTGCCATGGCGTTCGTCCAACGCAACGAGCTGCGGGTGGCCATGGCCGACTGTGGTGAGGGGGCAACGGCGACCGGCACCTGGCACGAGGCGGTGAACACCGCAGCCATCCTGAAGTTGCCGATCGTTTTCACGGTTCAGAACAATCAGTACGCCTATTCGACACCCAACGATCGAGAGTTCGGCGTTTCGTATCTGGCTCACCGCGCCGACGGGTACGGGATCCCCGGTGTGGTCGTGGATGGCAACGATGTCCTCGAGTGCTACGACGCAGCGCGTCAGGCCGTCGACCGGGCGCGTGACGGGGGAGGGCCGACCCTCATCGAGGCCGTCACCTTCCGGCACTTCGGCCATGCAGCTCACGACTCGGCCGACTACGTGGACCCCGACGAGCGTGAGGCCTGGATGGCCAAAGACCCGATCCCACGGTTTGAGGAGTTCCTGATTTCTCGCGGCCTGCTCGACGCGGCGAGAAAGCAAGAGCTCGAGGAGCGCGTCGAACAGAAGATTCGCAAGACCATCGAGTGGGCTCAGGAACAAGAGGATCCGACGACCGACATGGTGGCGACCGATGTGTTTGCCGATCGGACGACCCCCCACGCTGCACCGGCGCCGGCTACAGGCGAAGAAGTCACGATGCTCGACGCGATCACGGCAGCTCTCGAAGAGGAGATGACGCGCGACGAGCGCGTCTTCGTCCTCGGGGAGGATGTCGGCGCCTTCGGGGGGGCCTTCAAGGTCACGAAGGGCCTACATGACAAATTTGGATCGCACCGGGTGGTCGACATGCCGATCGCCGAGTCGACCATCATCGGCGCCGCGGTTGGAGCTGCTCTGGAGGGGCAGATCCCGGTGGCCGAGTTGCAGTACGCCGACTTCATCTACTCGGGCATGGATCAACTCGCCAGCGAGGCAGCCAAGTACCACTGGAAGGGCGGTCGGAGCGTTCCGATGGTGGTGCGAGGGCCTTCGGGAGCCGGCTTGCGCGGCGGGCCCTACCACTCCATCAGTCCTGAGGGAATGCTGGCACATCATCCGGGAATCAAGATCGTGGTTCCGAGCACGCCGACGACGGCCAAGGGACTGCTGATCGCGGCGATTCGCGATCCCAATCCGGTCGTATTCCTGGAGCACAAGAAGCTGTATCGCAGCATCAAGGAGGCAATTCCACCCGGCGACTACGAACTGCCCTTGGGTGTGGCGCGAATTGCCCGCGAGGGCGACGACGTAACCATTGTGAGCTGGGGGGCGATGGTGCATGCCGCGGTCGAGGCGGCCGATCTCCTTGCCGCCGAAGGGATTTCGGTTGAGATCGTCGACCTGCTCTCGATCTCCCCGCTCGATTGGGAGACCGTGTTCGCATCCGTCGCCAAGACTTCGCGGCTTGTGGTGGTTCAGGAAGATGTCCCTTTCGCAAGCGTCTCATCAGAAATAGCCGCTCGGGTTGGTGCAGAGGCGTTCTGGGATCTCGACGCTCCAATACTCCGAGTCACGCCGCCACACACCCATATTCCGTTTGCTGCGATCCTTGAGGATGCGTTCATTCCCCAAGTGGGCGATATCGTGGCGGCCATCCAGCAACTCTCTGCCACCTAGGAGGTTCAATGTCGTACACGGTGACGATGCCGCAGTTGGGTGAAACTGTCACCGAGGGGACGATCCTCCGCTGGATGAAGCAGCCGGGAGACCTCGTTGCAGAAGACGACCCGCTGCTCGAGATCTCGACCGACAAGGTGGACACCGAGGTTCCCTCTCCCTTCTCGGGGACGCTGCTCGAGATTCTCGTCTCCGAAGGCGAGACCGTCGATGTGGGAACTGTGCTGGCCGTCATCGGGGAGGAAGGCGAGACGATCGAAGCGGCTCCTACTGGGGCGCCCGCCACCGCAGACCAGGAGGCGACTCCCGAGCTCTCCCCGCCACCGGTGGCGCCTGCACCGCCGGTTGTTGCACCATCCACCGCTACGACGCCCGTCGCCTCTGCCGGCGGAGCCCCCGGAGCGCTCTCGCCCGTCGTCCGGCGACTGGCGGCAGAGCACGGGGTTGATCTGGCCGCCGTGGCCGGGACCGGTCGCGATGGGCGAATCACCCGACGGGACATCGAGGGCTTTATCGCCTCGGGGGCGCCGGTATCCGCACCTGTTCCACCACCCGCAGCCCGCGCGGAGACTCCGTCCAGGAAGACCGGTCTCGGTCGCAGTATCGAGGATTTGCTCGCCGAAAATGGGCAGCCCCCGGTAAGAATTCTCGCGGCCGAGCCACCCCCGGCAGTGGTGGCACCGCCTGCTTCGATTGTTTCCAGCGGCGAGGAGCCGATCAGTCGGCTCCGAAGCCGGATCGCCGCCAACATGATCCAGGCCAAGCAGACCGCAGCCCATGTCTGGACGTCGATGGAGGTCGATTACGAGAACGTCGAGAGAACTCGACAGCAACTCAAGGCTGCGTTCAAAGAGCGCGAAGGTTTCGGCTTGACCTACCTTCCGTTCATCTCGCGTGCCACGATCGACGCTCTGGCGGCATTTCCGGTGGTCAACTCGTCATTCGACCTCGAAGGCGGCACCCGGACCTTCCACGGGCACGTAAACCTCGGCATCGGAGTCGATCTCGATCAAGAGGGTCTGGTGGTCATGACGATGCGCGATGCCGACGGGCTGCGACTGCGCGGCATCGGCCGCGAGGTGAAGCGACTGGCGGACAAGGCTCGCAGCGGGGACTTGGAGCCGGATGATCTTGCCGGGAGCACCTTCACCATCACCAACCCGGGTCCATTCGGCTCCTACATGTCGGCACCGATCATCAACGTCCCCAACGTTGCGATCCTCTCCACAGACGGCATCAAGAAGCGCCCGGTGGTGGTTTCGGACGACGAAGGCAACGACGCCATCGCCATCCGCCATGTCGGATTTCTCGGATTGACCTGGGACCACCGCGCCTTTGATGGGTCAACCGCGGTGCTGTTCCTCGGGCGAATCAGAGACAACCTCGAGACCTGGGATTGGGAGCTGGAGCTGGCGTGAGCCTGCTGCGGGTGCGCTGGCTCGGCCGGCTGCCGTATCAGGAGGCGTGGGATCTGCAGCGCTCGCTCCACCAGGGTCGCGTCGCGGGTCGGCACGGTGCCGACTACCTGCTGCTGCTCGAGCACCCCCACACCTACACCGTGGGACGCTTCTCTGACGGGACAGGCGTGTTGGTGGCGCCGGAGACCGCCGCCGCGCTGGGAGCCGAAATCCACAAGGTGGATCGCGGCGGAGATGTCACGTATCACGGGCCCGGGCAGTTGGTCGGTTATCCCCTGATCCATCTGGGGAGCAAGCCGGACGCGGTTGGTCACGTTCGGAGGCTGGAGCGGGTCCTGATCGACACGTTGGCGGCATTGGGAATCGAGGCCTGGAGCGAAGACGGATATACGGGGGTCTGGACCGCGGCGGGCAAGATCGCCGCGATCGGGGTGCGGACCTCTCGTCGGGTGACCATGCACGGGTTCGCCCTCAACGTCACGACCGACCTCGAGTACTTCGATCACATCGTGCCTTGCGGCATTCCGGATCGACCGGTTACATCGGTTACCGAGATTCTGGGTCGTCGAGTCAGTCTGGAGGAGGTAGTCGATCTGCTCGTCCCGAGGTTCGCAGAGGTTTTTGGCGAGGAAGTGGTCGAGGAACAGCGAGCAGCATTTACCCGAGGAACCGGACGCGACCGCGAGGCATTTGAGATCGACGACCTGGTGTCGTGTGGGACCTTTTCGCCCGAGGGCCGCGGGTTGATTCCGATCACCCGCAGCGGGCAGCTTCCCGGCGAGCCCGCGAAACCCGACTGGATGAAGGTGCGGTTGGACCTCGGCCCTGGGTACCGAGATCTGAGGCGACTGGTCGAAGGCCTCGATCTCAACACGGTGTGCGAGGAGGCATCGTGCCCCAACATCTACGAGTGCTGGGCATCGGGGACCGCGACTTTCATGATCCTGGGCGACGTCTGCACCCGAGCGTGTGGCTTCTGTGACGTCAGCACCGGTCGGCCCGGCGAGGTCGACTGGGACGAGCCGAAACGGGTTGCCGAGGCGATCGTCGAGATGGGTCTGACCCATGCTGTGCTCACTTCGGTGAACCGGGACGACCTGGCCGATGGCGGCGCCGCCGTCTTCGCCGAGTTGATCGGCGAGATTCGAAGCAGGCTCCCCGAATGCGACATCGAGGTGTTGATCCCGGACTTCAAGGGCGACAGGGATGCGCTCGACATTGTTCTGGACGCTGCTCCGCAGGTTCTCAACCACAACACGGAGACGGTGATCCGTCTGCAGCGCGATATCCGTACCGCGGCCAACTACGGCCGATCGCTAGCCCTGCTGGGACGTGCCAAGCGAGCCGCGCCGGACCGGCTGGTCAAATCGGGCTTGATCGTCGGTATGGGCGAGACCCGCCAGGAGGTGCTCGGTGCTCTGGACGATTTGCGGGCGGTGGGAACCGACATCGTCACTATCGGCCAATATCTGCGCCCGACGGCGCGTCATCGCAAGGTGCATCGCTACGTGCATCCCGACGAATTTGCCGAGTTCGCCGCGCACGGTGCCGACATCGGTCTGGCACACGTGGAGAGCGGTCCGCTGGTGCGGTCGTCCTATCACGCCAAGGACGCAGTGGCCGCCATCGGATAGGCGGCGCTCCGTCCTATTCCCGTGACGGGATCCGAACCTTGCCATCGTGGACGAGCGTGTGGTGGCGTCCGCACAACAGGACCAAGTTGTCGAGGCTGGTGGGCCCCCCATCGGCCCAGTGCTTCACGTGATGCGCGTCGCACCAGCGCCGGGGTGCCCCACAGCCGTCGATGACGCAGCCGCCGTCACGGGCGGTGAGCGCTCTTCGCATGCCGCCGCTTACGACTCTGGTCACCCGGCCGACATCGAGCACCTGCGACTCACCGGTGGTGATGATCCGGGTGATCTTGGCGTCGCAGGCGAGCTGCCTGGCGGCCCGGGGCGTGATCACCCCTGCATCGTCGAGCTCGCAGGGGCGTCCGGCTCGGCCTTCGAGTGCGTCTATGGAGAGATGGACCATGACGTGGGGGCGCTCGGTGCGCTGTGTCGGGAGTTCACCGTGGTTCAGATGGTCCCTGCACAAGTTGACGAGGGCATCGGCCCGGCGTTGTGCCGGGATCCTTTCGTCGGAGGGGTCGAGGTTGCCGGGGTCGGTCAGCGAGTCGAGTGCGGTCATGACGACCTGACCCGACACCGGATCGAGCAGACCATCGATGTGCACCATCCCGGCCATCATCGACACATGGAGGCGGCGCTGGTCACGCTGGGCGTCGGCGTCGTCCTGGACAGCTTCGAGCGCTGCTTGTTGGCGCCAGTACTCGACCGCTCGGTGGGCGTCGGCCATCGACAGACCGCCGACCGCCTCCACCAGTGTCTGCTCGTGGTCGGCGAACAGATGCGAGTTGGCCCCACGAGCCGTGACCAGAAGCCGGATCCGCGGGAGATCGAGGTCGCCTGCTTCGAGGGCGGCGCGGGAATGAGGCATCTCGGTGAGTGCCACGGCAGTGCGGATCATCCCTCGGGCCAGCCCCGCCGACACTCCAAGGCGATCGATGAGCAACGATGTGAGAGAGCGATAGCCGAGATCCTCTTGGGTCCCCCGCCGGATCATCTCAGCAACGAGCGAAGTGCACTCGGCCTCGAGCGAGGCCATTTGGCGTCGGTGGGCGACCAGCCGCTCCACCAGGTCCTCCGAAAACATCGGGAACCCATCGAGGTTCATCACTGCTGCCATTAAGACAATGTACGGCGCGGGTACGACACGGACTCGGTGGGTGGAGAGGTCCGTGGGCC
>JAZGIX010000148.1:0-2425 GCA_036482315.1 Acidimicrobiia bacterium
TGGGCCGAGACCGCAGGCAAGGACGAGAACGCTGAGGCCGCCAACCCCCCACACGAGGCTTCGTGGGATCTTCATCGGTCACCCCGCGACCGTGGGTCGACCACCGCGTAGAGGAGATCCGCAACCAGGTTGCCGAGGACGACCGCTGCCGCGCCGACCAGGGTGGCGCCGAGGATCAGCGGGATGTCACGTGCCCGCGCGGCGTTGAACGCTACCTGGCCCATTCCCGGCCAGGAGAAAATGGTCTCGACTACCACCGAGCCGGAAACCAGCACCGGCAGCGCCAGACCCAGCAGAGTGACCACCGGCAGCAGGGCCGGTCGCAGGGCGTGGACCAGCAGCAGGCGACGGTTCGGGATGCCTCGAGCGCGAGCCGCGAGCATGAACCGCGAAGCGCGGACATCGAGAAGCGAAGTCACTCCGAGATCGGTCGAAGAGGAGCACATCGGAGAGTCGGGGTAGCTCCACTTGATCTCCGGTGTAATCGGGATCGGGCCTGTTCCGTAGTAAGTGTTGGTCGGATTGCCGCGGAAGGTGAGAAGTCCTTCCACGGCTGAACCCCACGGTTGGCCGACGGTGCTCCGGTCGACCCAGGCGTGCAAGGGTCCGCCCGGAATTGTCCCCTCGGTCGTTGTGCTCGGCTCGACCACCGTCGTCGACACCCTGGTGGTGCCGGTGGTGACCGTGGCCCCGTCGTCGATCGGCGCGATCGTGGATTCGACGGCAAGCGTTGCGGCAGGCGCCTCATTGCTGGGGGCAAGCAGCCAGAAGAGCACCAGGCTCATGACCACGAGGGTCGCGGCGAGAGAGGCGCCGACGACAATCGGTCGGTTCGGATCGGGGGACATCGGGCTGGGAGTGTATGACCTGCTCAGAGAAACGAGATGTCCATTCCCCATTCCGCGGTCGATGATGGTGTGGTCCGAAGCTCCAGGTCACCGGGGGCGAACGTTGTCGGTCGCAGCAGTGGGAGAATGGCGGGATGCGGCGACAGTCGGCCTGGCGGACAGTTGCGGGCCTGTCGGAGCAGCTTCGCCAGTCCGGCCTGTCGATCAACGCTGCCGCGGTGGCGTACAACGCTTTTCTCGCCCTGGTGCCTCTCGCCTTTGCGATGTTGGGGATCGCGGCTGCGATCGGAAAGAGTGCCAGTGCGGTCGAGCGCATCGAGAACACGCTCGACCCGATAGTCCCGGAGACGGTCAAGACCTTTGTCACGGATCTTCTCATCGATGCTGGTGACCGGGTGGGGAGCGGGTCGGTCTGGCTCGTCCTCGGTTCGGTGACGCTCGCGATCTTCTTTGGGTCGCGTGCCGTCGTTGCCTTGCAGAAATCGATAGCCGAGGTCGAGGACCGGACCGAGCGGCGTCCCGCGTTCCAGATGCGGCTGGTGGCGATGGGTCTCACCTTGGCCGGGGGAGTGGCGCTGGTCGCGACTTCGGTGCTCTTGGTGACCGGTCGTCAGCTGGTCGAGTTCGTTGCCGAACTGATCGGCAATGAACTCGTGCTCGACCTCTGGACATGGCTACGGGTCCCGATGGCCGCTGCCGGCCTCTACCTCTTTCTCACCGCGCTCTACCGCTTCGGGCCGCCGGAGCCACTTCCTAGAGCATGGCTGGCGGCTCTCGTCGGCACGGCCGGCGCCGTTCTCGGCAGCCTCGGGTTCGGGCTGTACCTGGGAGCATCGCCGCAGCTCGGTGCCACGTTCGGCGTGCTGGGAGCGGTTGCCATCGCCCTGGTGTGGCTGTACGTCGGTGCGATGGCGATCCTTCTGGGGGCCGTGACGGTTTCCTATCTGACCAACAACGGCGACGCCTCCAGCCGGGAAGTGCGGCCGGGGGAAGGTGGCGGATCTTGACCGACCTCCGCCGTTCCTCAGACAACTCCACCCAAGACCAGGCGCTGTCGGACTCGCAACCCGACGACATCACGACCGGACTACGACTCCTGGCGCAGACGATCCGCGGCTATCGGCGTGAGCTCGCTTTCTCGATTCTTGGCGCCCTCCTATGGATGCTGATGCTGGTCTCGGTCCCCTACCTGGTGGGCCGAACGGTCGACGAGGCGATCCTTGCGGGCGACCGTGATCGCATCGCCCCGCTGGTCGCGATGCTGGTGGTGGCCGGAGTCCTGCTGGGGGTGGGAATCGGAGTTCGCCGCTACTTCAGCTTCAGGGTGTCGTATCGAGCCGAGGCGGATCTGCGCAACCGGATGTTCGAGCACATCCAGCGCATGGCGTTCTCGTTCCACGACATGACGAGTACCGGCGAGCTGATGGCGCGGGCCTCGAGCGATCTCGGCCAGGTTCGGCTGATCTTTGCGATGACTCCGATCACGGTGGCCAATCTGGCCATGTTCCTGTTGGTGGTGGTCGTGCTCATTGCTTTGGACCCGGTGTTGGGCGCGGCCGCTTCTTTGACGGTTCCGA
>JAZGIX010000149.1:0-2410 GCA_036482315.1 Acidimicrobiia bacterium
TCGCGAAGACGCAGTACTCGCTGAGCGATGACCCGGCCCTGCTCGGCCGGCCGGAGGGCTTCCGGATCACGGTGCGCAACGTGACCCCCTCGGCGGGCGCCGGCTTCGTCGTCGCTCTCACGGGCGAGGTGCTCACCATGCCCGGTCTCCCCAAACGCCCGGCGGCAGCCGGCATGAGCGTGGATTCCGACGGCCGCGTCATCGGGCTCTTTTGACGGCTTCCCAAGACGTGCGAGCGGGAGTGCCGGAACTCCCGACGCGGCAGCTGGGTTCTGGATTAAGGATGATGCGACACACACCCATACTCACCAGCTGTACGAGCTCTCGGGTGGCAAGCCCGGGAGCTGCAGTCTTCGTGCATAGCTGACGCGCGCGGGCGCGATGCGCCACGACGCTCTCTCCCCCACTCGAGATAACTCCCGCATCCATTAGCGCGCGTCGCGCGCCCGTGAGACGGCCGCCGCTCGCCTAACCCCGCGGACGTCGGTCCTCGCCGGGCGGCGCGCGCTTCGAGAGAAACGACTAACAGTAGGAGACGGTCGATGACCATCGTCAATGAGCTGATTGCGAACAACCGCCGCTACGCCGCTTCCTTCGAGAGCGGTGACCTTCAGATGCCCCCGGCCCGCCATGTGGCAATCGTCGCCTGCATGGATGCGCGGCTCGACGTATACGACCTTCTGGGACTGAGGGTAGGAGAGGCACACGTCATCCGGAACGCGGGGGGCATCGTTACGGACGATGTGCTCAGGTCTCTCATGATCTCCCAACGCCTCCTGGGCACCCGGGAAGTCGTTCTGATTCATCATACGGACTGCGGCATGCTGACCTTTCGGGACGACGATGTGAAACAGCAGGTATACGAAGAGGTCGGCCTGCGCCCGCCTTTTGCCCTGGAGGCGTTTGAGGACGTCTTTCGAGATGTTCGCCAGTCGATCGCGAGGATCGAGGCCAGTCCGTTCGTGGCGAGCGGGGAGAATGTGCGCGGGTTCGTGTTCGATGTGGAAACGGGGCGGTTGCTTGAGGTCGAGCCCGAGGGGAAAACGATCGCCGCGTAGGATTCCGGCTCGCGGTCGGTGGGGAGAGGAAGAGGCTAGGAGTTCCTCCGGCTCCTAGCCTCGTCTACCTCTCGTCAGGTCTGAGTGGAACCCACCTTGGCGACTATTACAGGCGTCATCTTTACCCCGTTCGGGTTGGCCGTGACATTCTTCACGGATTCGATGAGGTCCACGACTGCCTCGACGGTCTCGGTTTCGCCCTCCGACACGACGAAGAAGCCGGTCTGCACCTTGATGCCCGTGTTTTCGCCGCTTGGGATCTCCAGGGGATATGCCGTAGCGGCTTCGAACGTCGGCGCGCCAGCCAGCATCACCTCGTCTGCAAAAGTGATACTGGCGGCGCTGAAGAACAGGCGGAGCATGTTGTACGTGCCCGCAGGGACGGCATCGCTGCCGATCTCCTGCACGGTCATCGCCATGAGGTCAACCGTCACTCCTCCATCGACGAGGTCCACCGAGATCCAGCCCCCGCCGCCCTCGTCACCATCCTCCGTTCCCTCTGCACCTTCGCCGTCGGATCCCACGCCCTCGGAACCCTCTCCTTCGGCTCCCTCCTCTCCCGAGGCCTCCTCATCGTCGGAGCCGACGCGGTGAGCCTCGATTCTCTCCACCGTGACCATGATCGACTCGACGCTCTCGAGCGGCACCCCTGCCAGCACCGCCATCTCGCCAACGATCACGTGGGTGGCTAGACGGCTGGACGTCTGGCTCATGACGACGTCGAGGTGGCCCACCCCTGGCCCGGTCCCACCGTCACAGCCGGCGATCGATAAACTGAGGAACAGCAGGTAGCAACCTCGCCGGAACTGACGGGCGGTTGAGTACGTCTTGAACGACATCCTCGCCTCCTTCGGAAAACAGACAACCACCCACTACGTCGCAAGATGCGAACCCGGCGTAAGATTCGCAGCGGATTCGCTGGCGCCTCGAGGCTCGCTCCGAAGTTGCGCTCCTAACCGACTGTGTATCCGTAGGTTATGGCGGGCACGGCCGCATCCGGTGTCGGGTTCCTTGGTTCCACCCAAGCACCCTGCTGTCTCACGACCGCGTCATGTGCTGAATAGACTGTCCTCGCCTCGCAACCGTTACTCAGCTCGGCACGTCAAGCTTGTCATCCTTGCGGACCGGCATCGATCGATGGAAAATCAACCCATAGTTTCATCGGTCGACCAAACGCAATCGATGGATCCGACACCCCGGAGGTGGCGTGAGCACCCCAGCCCGTGGAGGTGGACGCTGGATCGAGCGCGTAGAGCAGGTCCGGGCGCTCGAATCCACCGTATGTCAGGAGATCGTCGACTTGGTTGGAGCCGCCGGACCGTGCTCGGTTCGCGAGATGGCGGGCTTCATGG
>JAZGIX010000150.1:0-7654 GCA_036482315.1 Acidimicrobiia bacterium
CAGACACGGAGTTGACCTCGGCAGAAGCTATTGATTCCGAGGTTGCCCGACCCACCGGGGGCTTAGGCTCGGGAACGGTATGAGCGAGAGAACCAAGAGCATCGAGGTCGGTACGTGGGTCGCGGCAGTCGTCCTAATAGCCCTGGGATTGCTTGCCGTCTTCTTCCCCGCCGGTGCCTATGGCGAACAGAGCTTCTTTGGCCTCCTTTCGCTTCCGGTGGGTGTCACTGTTCTGATGAGTCTTCTGATCGAGCGATGGTGGCCTGTCGGTGGTCGGCGGATGCGGTGGTAGCAGTCCCGATAGGCGTGCGCCCCTAGCTTCGATTCTCATCGCCGCGTCTGGAGGTGTCCGAGGGTGTCCGACCCTCCTGAGAAGTAGGCTCGAAGCAACCCGAAGGACGGAGAGACTGATGGCAGGTTCAGGTGAGCTGTACAAACGGAGAGACGGCAAGTGGGGGTTCCGTGTCAAGGCATCGAACGGGCAGATCGTGGCTACCGATGGTGGGCAGGGCTACGTGTCGAAGTCGGATGCGCGTCGCACTTTGGAGAAGTTGATGGGCGGCGGGTACGACGGTCCTATCGAAGAGGTCTGATTACTCGCTCCGTGTGTGGGTGTGTGTGAAGGTGTGTGAACCCTCTCAGAGGTGGAGTGTCTGGGGGTGTCCGAGGCTGTCCGACCCTCCTGGTAGGCGTCGCTACTAGCAATACTGCAGTCTCGTGGCTGCCAAACCGACTAACGCCACTCCTACAGGTGGGGCTCAAGACTGGTTGTCCCGGTGGTGGATGCCGGTAAATGTCGTACTCGGTGGGATGATCCTGCTGTTTGTGGTGGTCTCGGCGCTGGCGACGGATCGCATGGTCGATGCCGGAGAAGCCGCTGACGTGGCGAATCTCCTTGGAATGGCGGCCAGATTCGTGCTAACGGCCCTGCTCATCTTCAACATCGTGATGGCGCTGATCTGGGCTGTTGCGCGGATGAACCGGGATGGGTGAGTGTGGCGCTGCGTAAGAAACGGCGGCGTGTCTGGGGGTGTCCGAGGCTGTCCGACCCCCCACAGCAGAAGACCTCCGAGGATTTCGGAGGCCTTCTACCGAGATCGTCTTAATGGATGGTTGTAACTCCTCCTAGGCCCCGGCGCACTGGAAGCTGTGGAGCCACTTGTTGTAATCCCCCATGCCCGGCTGGGTTGACCGAGCTCCCGGAGGCTGGCCTGGGAATGACTCGCCATCAGCCCATTGTGCGATTTCGGCGCGGATTCCGATGCCGGGTCCCGTACCGGGTTCCTGGGCAAAGTCGGCTATGCCGTGCCCGTAGCCCGCGCAACTTATATCGATCCTCTCAATACCGCCCTTGCCCGCAAGCGCGATCGGCACCATGAAGATCACCGACGTTGATTCGGCGGAATGACATGGCGCAATGCTTGATCTCAGGCACAACCGACGATCAGGCCTGGGGCACCATCGCCGGTGCGAGATCGAACAGCGTTGACTCCGGCGAATCCCCCAGCCATCGCTTGCGTTGCAGTGTCGCCAACTTCTCGATCAGCGCCACTGCTTCAGGATCCTCGGTGACGGCATCGGATACGGTGATGAGACCGTCTCGCTCCATGGCAACGAGTATCTCCTCACCGAGCTCACTTCGTGAGATCGTCAAAGTACGGTCGGCTCGGCTCCCGATACCGCCGAGTGACACATCGGCGTGCTGGGCGGCAAAATCCGGGCAATGCGAGCAACCGGGCCGAGAGAATTCCTTGCACTTCGACAGCGGGACCTCCAAATAGGACGGTTCGGCTTCGCCGTCGTCATGCCAGACCTGCATCCTGCCCTTGATGTTGACTTTGGTGATCGACTGTCGACTGACACCGTACGATGCTTCGAGCAGATCCTCGTATATGCGGTCGACAAAGACCTTGGTACAGAGCAGCCCTACAACGAGGCCAAACCGCCTGGCCAGTTTGTTGGCTCCCCTGCTCCTGGCGACGGCCGGAACCGAAACCTGGCACCCGACGCTCACAACACCAAGCCTCTCGGCGCGGTCCGCCTCCCCGATAGCGAGCAGATTCGGTGAGTACGTATAGCGGGATCCGGCACAGGCCAACAGCTCATCCCGAGTCCTCGCAATGGCGGGTTGGGTTCTCAACTCGTCGTCATATTGACTGACCAGGGCACCGTCGATGTAGCCCTTGTCGAGGGCGAACAGCAGCATGGCCGTGCCCAGCCCGCCATCCTGGCCGGCCGCAGCTATTGCCGAATCAGTGGCCTTGACCATCAGGATTCGGCGGTGAACGCCGAGCACCTCTTCGACACGGCGGGTCCGTGACCAGAGTTCCAGATCTGCCTCGCTCTCCCAGGACCCGAAGCGAGGACAGGCGCGAACACACAGTGTGCAACCCCGCTCCCCGAAGAGACAGTCTCCGGCACGATCCTTGAACCAGGCCTCCGAGTCGAGGCGAGGAGTCCAGTTCTTCCGATCGAGGTGCAGGACGTTCTTCGGACACGCCACGACACACCCCGAGCAACCGGTACAACGCTCTGTGCTCAAGATCTGCTCGAAGAGATCGCGCCAGTTGTGCTTCCACCGGTTAGCCATGTGAACCTCTCATGCCGAAGCTGAGAAGGGAGGGATGTGCCTTCGTAATGGAGCCGAACATCAATGTCCTGTCTGGGGGGCGCAGCACCGAGCCGACCTCGGCACACAGCACGTACCGCGCACAATCCTCGGTACGGCGTATCGACCTGCATCTCGTCCACGTGATCGAACACGTGACCGGACAAATCGTGAAGCAAGAAGCACAACCGATGCGCTTGCCTGAGCAGGCGATCTCGCGGCTGGACTGTCGGGCCAGGTGAAGCTGGCGATGTGAATCCCTACGTCCACGGGTGGCCTCGCATAGCTTGTGTTCCCAGGCTCTTACGCCTGACGCATGTGTGAGTAGGCCAAGGGGAACAGCGCATAGAACATCGTTCCTTTCAGCAGATTGCCCAGGTCAACCTGGTCGAGCGGCGTGTGACAGTACTTCTCCTCCATCGGCCCATAACCAAGCGTGGGAATGCCGGCAACGCCTCCCGAATACGTCCCATTGGTGCTGAACGGCCAAATACCGACCGGTGGTGCTTCTCCCCAAAGCGCGGCGCCTGTCAAACGCCCCGCCTCGACAAGTAGGTCGTCCTCTTCAAGGAGCCATCCCGGGAAGAACGCAGGACCGGAAACATCGATACCGGTCCAGGTGCGCATCGTCTGCGTTGGAACTTGAGCGGTCGCACCGAATGGACCAACCACATCCCGGATGTCGGCCAGCACCGACTCCGTGGTCTCTCCCGGAGTGAGTCGTCGGTCAAGCGTGAGTTCACACCAGCCCGGAACGGAATTGGGTGTCGGAGGAGAGGAGATCACCGTGACCACCTGAGTTCCTTGGCCCAGCACCGGGTCGATGGGCAATGACGGCGCCATCTTCTCGATCGCGTCGAGCACGGGCCGCATCGACAGAATGGCATTGGTGCCCAGTTCGGGAGTGCTGGCGTGAGCAGCTTCACCGCGCACCCGGACTCGAACCTCACAACGTCCTCGGTGGCCCCGGCGCAGAACGAGATCACTCGCCTCAGCAATAATCACTGCATCTGGAGCCGGGAATCCGTCCTCTTCCAGCAGGTGGCGCATGGCGAAGCCCTCGGCGTCCTCCTCCAGAGTCGCCCCCATAATGTTCACGGTGCAATCACCGGTCAGGTTCAGCGCAGCTGCCATCGCTCCGCCGTAGACGATTGCTGCGAGCGCGCCCTTGTCGTCCGACGCGCCGAGCCCGAAGAGCGTCCCGTCACGAATCGTTGGCTCCAATGGTGGGTACGGCCAGGCTTCCTCGTCGCCGATATCGACGTGATCGATATGGGCGTCGTACAGCAGTTCGTGCTCTCCATCTCCAAATGTGGCCAGAGCGTCCCCGGCTGACGTCGCTCGCACATCGCCCAGGCCGTGCGTCCTCATCTCTTCCAGTGTTCGCTCGACCGCGGGCCCTTCTTCTCCCGTGTAGCTGCGGTGTCGGATGAGATCGGCGAGGAAAGCCGTCTGAGCCTGAGCGAGGTCCTCGGCCGCTTTCCGGACCCGTGCCGCCTCCTGGGCCAAAGACGTGGGCACTGTAGGCGTTGTCATCGGCTCAGCCCCGGCCGGCCATGGTGAGTGCCATGAGCGCCTTCTGGATGTGGAGACGGTTCTCGGCCTGTTGGTAGATCACCGACTGCGGGCCGTCGATGACCTCGTTGTCGGCTTCGTGACCCCGGTCGATGGGCATGCAGTGCATGTAGACCGCGTCGCGATTGGCCAGCTTCATCCGATCAGCTGTCGCCTTCCAACCCTGGTGCTCGGCCGCCATCGCCTCCACTTCGGCTTGGTCTTCCGTGACCATGATCGGACCCCACGACTTGGGGTACACGAAGTCCGCTCCCTCGAACGCCTCGTCCATGTCATGGACCTCCTCGAGGTTCACACCCGCTGCGTCGGCATTGGAGCGCGCCGCCTCCATGGCCTCTGGCATCAAGTGGTAGCCCTCGGGATAGGCGAGGGTTACGTCCATGCCGAAACGCGGCATGAGCATGACAAGAGATTGGGGCACACTCAACGGCCGGACGTATTTCGGGGCGTGAGTCCAAGAGATCACGAACTTCTTGCCCCGCAGATCCGAACCGAAGAGTTCTCGCAGCGTCATCAGATCCGCCATCGCCTGGCACGGATGATCGACGTCCTCCTGCATGCTGATTATCGGAGCCGACGCATGGTCTGCCATCTCGTAGAGGTACTTCTGACCGACACCCGTTTGACTGTGGCGGACCGCGATACCGTTTCCGTAACTGCTGAGCACAATCCCGGTGTCCTTGGCGTTCTCACCGTGATCGATCTGCGTCGCTTTCGGGGTGAGAAAGATCGCATGCCCGCCGAGTTGCGTCATCCCGGTCTCGAACGAGTTGCGGGTGCGGGTGCTCTCTTCGAAGAAGAGCATGTAGAGCGTCCTGGATCGCAGGATGTGATCGTGCGGCACACCCATCCCGAACTCCTGCTTGAGCCGCAGTGCCAGATCGAGGGCAGTTGTGAGCTCGTCGGTCGACCAATCCTGCGTCGAGATGAAGTCTCTTTGGAAGAGCGTCGTGTCCATCTGGGCTGCCTCGTTTCGTTCTGTGTCTCCGGTTTCTCCGCTATGCGCGGCAACGCCAGGATAGCCGCCGCGGCACCACCTGTGTTGTACAACAACACGGCGCTGTTGAGAGATTCCTTTTCGAAACCTCATGAAAGATATGAACATTGTCCATACCGGGTGCGGGTTTCGAACTCTATCCGTTTATTGATACTGTACAAGCAGGGTCGGGAAGCCCGTCGATGTGCACCGCCATGATTAGGACCCTCCCGAGCCAGAAGCTGCCTACGCCGCCGGTAGTGCGGGGCCGCGAACGACACGCTTGAGACGTTCAGTCGATTCCGGTTGACAACGCATTTGGGTTCTCCAGGATTTCGGCGACTCTCCTCAGGAAACGGGCCGCGGGTTGCCCGTCGATTGTTCGATGATCGAATGTAAGGCTGAGCGTGATCATCGAGACGACGGCCGGGACGCCATCGAGCACTTCGACTGATGGTCGGATCGCACCGACGCCCAACACGGCGCTCTGCGGGAGGTTGATGATGGGTGTGAACGCGTCGATTCCATCACTCCCGAGATTCGAGACGGTGAACGTGCCTTGCTCCAGGTCAGCCGGATCAAGGCGGTTTCGGAGCACGCCGTCGACCAGGCGTTTCGACTCTCTGGCGAGGTCAACGATGGTCCGCATGTCGGCGTCCCGGATGACGGGCACTATGAGACCTTCGGGCGCCTGCACGGCGAGTCCGATATTGATGCGCTCGGGGCGGAAGAGCCCATCTTCGTTCAGCTGCAGGATGATGTCGGGGTGATCACGGATGGCGACTGAGCAGGCGGCGACGATGATGTCGTTATACGTGGGCCGGACCTCGTCCGTGTGCTCCAGCAGCCTCGAACGTAAGCGCACGAGATCGGTCGCGTTCGCCCGAGTGGTGAGCGTGACCGGGGCCGTGACCATCGAGCTCGCATGCATTCGATCGGCAATGATCGCTCGCCGGCCCTGCAGCGGCGTCACCGCCGGTCCGGCGGGGAGCTCACCGTTGTCGGCAGCGCCCTCGACATCGGCGCGTTTGATCCTGCCCCCCGGACCACTGCCCGGCACGTTCACGAGATCGACCCCGAGCTCGGTGGCACGGCGGCGAGCCAACGGAGTGGCACGGACCCTGGCGTCCTGACCACGGCCAGGCACGGTCACGAGATCGACCCCGAGCTGGGCGGCACGGCGGCGAGTCAACGGTGTGGCACGGACCCTGGCGCCCTCACCACCGTGCCGGTCATCTCTGTTGGCAGACGGCGCTACGGCAGCCACCGGCTGGGGTGCTGTTGCCGTGACGACCGGAGTGCCTTCTGAGAGGGGATCTGCGGCACCGGGGGTAACCCCAGTCACCGGGACGTCCATGTGTGCTATCGGCACGCCGACGGCCACGGTATGACCTGCCTCGACGAGGATCTCGGTGAGGACACCCTGGTAGGGGGCTTCGATCTCGACTTGTGCCTTCTCGGTTTCAAGGAGGAAGAGGTCGTCGCCGAGTTCAATCGTGTCCCCAACGGCTGCGAACCATTCCACGATGGTGCCCTCTTCCATGGTGAGACCGAGCGAGGGCATGACGACCTCTTGGTTCATGATTGGCCTCTGCGTCCTCACTCCATCGCCGCGACCAGGGCAGCGGCTATGTCGTCGCTGCTGGGGAGAATATGCTGCTCCATCGCCGGGCCATAGGGGATGGGGATCGGTTTTGCTCCCACCCGCCCGATGGGAGCGTCGAGCACATCGATGCGGTGCTCGGCGAGCAAGGCCGAAACCTCCGCGGCAACACCTCCCCGATCGGGTGCTTCCTGGGCAACGACGGCTCTTGTGGTCTTTTCTACCGAGGCGAAGATGGTGGCGGTGTCGATCGGCACGATCGATCTCAAGTCGATGACCTCAACGCTGATCCCGGCCGTCTCCGCCTGGTTGGCAGCCTCGAGACAATCAACCACGAGACCCCCGACGCCGATCAGTGTGATGTCGTCGCCGGCGCGCCGGATCGCGGCAGACCCCAACGGAACGAGATGTTCGCCCTCTGGGACGGCACCCTTCACCCCGTAGAGTCTCTTGTGCTCGAGGAAGACAACAGGGTCGGGGTCGCGGATCGCGGCGGTCAAGCAGCCTTTGGCGTCGGCCGGAGTAGTAGGGGCGACGACCTTCAACCCCGGCATGCCCAGCAGCCACCCCTCAATACTCTGGGAATGGTGCGCTCCGGCCGCACCGGTGGCACCGGTGGTTGTGCGGATGGTGAGCGGCACTTCGACCCTGCCTCCTGACAAGAGGCGAGCCTTGGCGGCTTGGTTGACGATCTGATCCATCGCCAACAAGATGAAATCGCCGAACATCAGCTCTACCACGGGGCGCATGCCCATGAGGGCGGCACCCACGCCAACTCCGACCAGCGAGTTCTCCGATATCGGCGAGTCGAGGACGCGCTCTTCGCCGAACTCCTTCCACAACTCACCGGTTACACCAAATGCCCCCTGGAAGACGGCGATGTCTTCGCCGA
>JAZGIX010000151.1:0-2916 GCA_036482315.1 Acidimicrobiia bacterium
GGCGGCGCTGTCTAGCACGATTGACTCCCCCCAAAGGGGAGAGTGATCCAGACCCCCCATCAATTGGGGAGTGGCGTTTAGATCGGGTCTGCTCGGGTGTAGTTGCGGAAGCGGGTGAATTCGGCGGCGAAGGTCATCATCACGGTGCCGGTTGCTCCCGCACGGTGTTTGGCGATGCTGACTTCGGCGATGCCCCTGGTGTCGGGGCTGTCGGGGTTGTAGTACTCGTCGCGGTAGATGAACATCACGATGTCGGCGTCCTGTTCGATTGCTCCCGACTCTCTCAGGTCACCGAGCCGGGGGCGCTTGTTCTCGCGCTGCTCCAACTGACGGTTCAACTGTGAGACCGCTATCACCGGGACGTGGAGCTCGCGGGCGAGGTTCTTGAGCGACCGGCTGATCTCGGCAATCTCCTGCTGGCGGTTGTCCGCTCGTACCGGGCCCTGCATCAGCTGCAGATAGTCCACCACCACCAGACCGAGATCCGACTTTCGCTTGAGCCGCCGGCACTTGGCCCGAATCGCGGTGACGGTGAGGTCGGGCGAGTCGTCCACGTAGAACGGCATCTCGTAGAGCTTGGAGGACTCCCGGGCGAGCTTCTGCCACATCTCGGGTCCGAGCTGGCCGGTGCGCAACTTGTTGGAATCGACCGAGGCCATCGAGGACAACAGCCGCTGTACCACCTCTTCGCGGCTCATCTCCAGAGTGAAGAACGCGACCGGCTGGCCGGTCTCCGCCACGTTCTGGGCAATGTTGAGAGTCAGCGCGCTCTTCCCCATCGAAGGTCGAGCCGCCACGACCACCAGGTTGGCCGGGTGCAGACCTGCCAGCTTCTTGTCAAGATCTCTGAAGCCCGTGGGCACTCCCGTGATGTCTCCGCCGCGGGTTCCGATCTCTTCGATCTTCTCGAGAGTGTCCTGCAGGAGCGGCCCCAGCCGGGACAGCCCTTCGCCGACGCGGCGGTCGGCGACGGCAAAGACCTCTGCCTCGGCCGAGTCGAGCGCCTCATCGATCGGACGATCGCTCTGCATCGCAATCTGAGTCACCGTGGAACCGGCCTTCATCAGTCTGCGGCGCGACGCCGTTTCGTCGACAATCTCGACGTAGTAGCCGACGTTGGACGTGGCCGGGACCGCATCCATGAGATGGTTGAGGAAGGCGATGCCTCCCACCTTCTCCAGCTCGTCGTTACGGCGCAGCCAATCGCTGACCGTGATCGCGTCGATCGCGTGGTTGCCGTCGAAGAGCGCCGTGATTCCCTCGAAGACCGACTGGTGGGCCGGCCGGTAGAAATCTTCCGGGCGGAGCTGCTCGAGAGCCACCGATGCGGCCTCAGCCGACAGCATCACGGCGCCGAGAACGCTCTCCTCTGCCTCCACGTTGTGCGGCGGCACCGAAGGTGCAGTGGTCCTCGGACCCTCGAGTTGAGTTGTCATGTCCTCCTACGGCGCCCGGCAATCGGCGTCGTCTAGCCGGGGATCACATCCAGGGTGAGCTGGAATTCGACCTCCGGATGTGGCTTGAGCGTGATTTCATGCAGTCCGATCTCTTTGATCGGACCGGTCAACATGATGATCTGAGGTTCGACCTGGACTCCGGTGTATTGGGCGATGGCCTCGGCAACATTGCGAGCACCGATCGATCCGAACAGCTTGCCCTCTTCGGCGGACCGGGCTGCGACTACAACGCGGCTGTCGGCGAGCGCCTCGGCGATCTGGCTGGCGGCTGCCTTCTCGACCCTTTCGGACTCCTCGCGGGACCGGCGGAGCGTCTCCGCCTCCTTGAGGGCGCCACGAGTGGCCTTGATCGCCTTCGACTTCGGGACCAGGTAGTTGCGGGCATACCCATCTGCGACATCCACGACATCGCCCTTGAGACCCAGACCGTCCACGGTGTCGATGAGTATGACCTTCATCGCTTGATGTACGGCAGGAGCGCCATCTCGCGGGCGTTCTTGATTGCCGTAGCCACCTTCCGCTGGCACTGCGGGCAGTTGCCGGTGACCCGCGATGAGCGGATCTTGGCGCGGTCAGACATGAACTTGCGGAGCAGGCCTACGTCCTTGTAGTCGACGTATCCCTGGTTCTGGTCGCAGAAGTAGCAAGTCTTCTTCTTGGGCCGCCGCCGGCCCCGTTCAGGTGCGCGACGCCGGGTGCCCGCCCTGGGCTTCTTGTTCTTTCTTCGTGGAGACATCTAATTGTCCTCTCGGGGGGAAGTGGTGTAGTTCTCTAGAAGGGTGCTTCGTCGGGACCGAACTCCTCGCGCGCCACCGGGGCCGCAGGCGTACTTGGCTGCTGGCCTCCTCCGAACGAATCGCCGGAGCGGGGCGAGCGAGTCACCGCGGCGGTAGCCCACCGCAGCGAGGGGCCGATCTCATCGATCGCGACCTCGACGACCGACCGCTTGTCACCGTCCTGGGTCTCCCAAGACCTTTGTTCGAGGCGGCCGGTGACGATCACCCGAGTGCCCTTGGTGAGCGACTCGGCGCAGTTCTCGGCGGCATCGCGCCACAGCGTGCCACCAAAGAAACTGGTCTCCTCCTGCCATTCCTTATTGCGGTCCTGATAGCGCCGGTTGACGGCAAAGCGAACCTTGGCCAGGGCAACGCCGGATGGAGTGAACCGGAGCTCGGGATCGTCGACCAGGTTGCCGATAAGGGTCACTGAATTCGCAGGCATCGCTCAATCACTTCTTTCGATTTGATGGCTTCAAGATTTCATGGGGGTATGACAAGAAATCGGTTACTCGGGTCGGACGAACTTGTGGCGGATCACCTGATCGGACAGGCTCAAGGCGCGGTCCACATCGGTGAGAGCCCCAGGCTCGGCGTTGAATTGGGTAACGGCGTAGTAGCCCTCATTGAGATGATCGATCTCATAGGCGAAACGTCGCTTGCCCCAGAAGTCGGACAGGGTG
>JAZGIX010000152.1:0-5869 GCA_036482315.1 Acidimicrobiia bacterium
ACAGCCGAGGAAGGCTTCACCATGGGCGTCGAACATCCGCCTGATCTCTTCCTGGTGGATCTCTCGCAGGATGCGGCCGCCGGGTACGAGGTGCTGAAGAGGCTCCGGACCAATCCGGCGACGACCAACGTGCCGCTGGTGCTGCTGACGGCCGAGTCGCGGGTTACCGACATCGTTCGCGGCCTGGACGCCGGGGCCGACGACTACATCACGAAGCCGTTCGCTCTAGAGGAACTAGTGGCTCGAATTCGTGCCGTCTTGCGTCGTTCCAACGCGATGCGGGACCTCTCTCCGTTGACCGGGCTCCCCGGCAACTTCCGGATCGCAGAGGAATTGGAGCGGCGCATCAATGCGGGTGGCCCGGTGGCAGTGATTCACGGAGACCTCGACAACTTCAAGGCATATAACGACCACTACGGCTTCATGCGAGGCGACAACGTCATCAAGTTCACCGCCAACATCCTGCTGGAGGCAGCGACGGCCGTCGGCGACCCGGACTCATTCATCGGGCACGTCGGAGGAGATGACTTCATCATGGTGCTCGATCCAGCACGGGTAGAGGATTTCTGTGACGACGTCGTAAACCGGTTTGACGACGGCATTCTCGACTTCTACGACACCCACGACGCTCTAAAGGGTCATGTAGAAGTGCTCGATCGCCGCGGCGAGCGTCACGTTTTCCCGATTGTCTCGTACTCGCTGGGGGTGGCCACCAACGACCGGCGCAGGTTCACCACCGAGTGGGAGGCCAGCGCAATCGCATCCGAGATGAAGGAGCACGCCAAGACGGAGGCAGGCTCCTCGTACAAGATCGACCGCAGAACTGGATAGTGACCAGTAGCCAGTAGCCAGTAGCCAGTAGCCAGTAGCCAGTAAAACCGTAGACACGCTCTTCGCTGGATACTGGATACTCGAAGGTACCGCACCATCGAGACGGGCAGACGCTCTGCTCAGATCTGAGCGAAGCACGCCTGGAACTGGATACTGCCGACACCAGCATCTGGTTGGCATCGCACGCCTCGTAGACTTTCGCCCCCCTACGAAGCAAAGATGCCCCTGGACTACCGCAGCCTGATGGATCAAGCAGCAGATTTGGCGCGTCCCGAGCACCCACATCCGAACCCAAGAGTCGGCGCCCTGATCGTGGCTGCGGATGGCACAATCGTCGGCCGAGGGACTCACGTGGCCGCGGGAACGCCGCATGCCGAGATCCACGCCTTGACAGAAGCGGGGGAGGCTGCGGCAGGCGCATCGGTCTTCGTCACGCTGGAGCCGTGCAGCCACCAGGGCACGACACCACCTTGCACGGAGGCACTGATCGCGGCCGGGGTGCATCGAGTTGTGATCGGGATCGTGGATCCGGACCCCCGGGTGTCGGGCTCAGGGATAGCGTCCCTGCGGCGGGCCGGGATCGAAGTTGAAATGGATTCCGTCCCCGAGGCGGCCGAGGCAGTAGACCCGGGCTATTTCCACCAGCGTCGAACTGGGAGACCGCGGGTCACTCTCAAGCTGGCGATGACCTTGGACGGCCAGACTGCTGCCGCCGACGGAACCTCGCAATGGATTACTTCGGAGGAGGCTCGCCGCGACGCACACGAGTTGCGCAGCAGATCGGATGCGGTGATGGTCGGTGCCGGGACGGTGATTGCCGACGATCCTCAGCTCACGGTTCGAATCGACGGCTTCGGCGACCGACAACCCCGACCGGTCGTCATCGCGGGGAGGCGCCCATTGCCCGTGTCTGCCAGGGTGTTCGATCGCAATCCGATCGTTTACACCCCGGTTCCGTTGGACTTGCCGGGGGAGGTGGTCGTCGTGGCCGACGGGCCCCGAGCGGACCTCCGAGGGGCAGTGTCCGATCTGGGAAGCCGCAACGTCGTGGACCTGTTGGTCGAGGGAGGAGCGGCTCTTGCCGCCGGCCTTGAGAGAGCAGACCTGGTTGATCGCTACATCCTGTACCTTGCCGGCGCGATTGCAGGAGGCGTGGGCCGCCCCGCCTTCGACAACGTGTTCGAAAGCATCGGGGATGAGCATCGGTTGGAGATGCTCGATGTACGTCGAGTCGGACCCGATCTGCGGGTCGAAGCACGGAGGCAGAGGTGAGCTGGACAGAGGTGGTGAGTCGCAGGGCAGAAGCCCGGATTCCGACCAAATTCGGGGACTTCACTGCCGTAGGGTTCGAATCGGCTCACGATGGGACCGAACATGTTGCGCTGGTTCGTGGCGGCGTGGCCGCTGCAGACCGTGTGCTGGTCCGGGTTCACTCGGAGTGTCTCACCGGCGACGTCTTTGGGTCGCTTCGATGTGATTGTGGTCCGCAACTGCGGGAAGCCATGGAGTTGGTGGCCGAGGAGGGAGTGGGTGTGGTGCTCTACTCACGGGGGCATGAGGGGCGTGGCATCGGTCTGATGCACAAGCTCCAGGCCTATGCCCTGCAGGACAGGGGCCGTGACACCGTGGAGGCGAATGAGGAGTTGGGGTTTGCTGCCGATGCTCGCGATTACACAGCAGCGGCTGCGATTCTCGAAGCACTCGGAGTCCAATCGATCCGACTGCTCAGCAACAATCCTGCCAAGCGAGCAGGGTTGGAGAGCCTCGGGGTGCGTGTGGAGGAAATGGTGCCCCTGTCGATCGCCCCCACCGATGACAACCGCGATTACCTTGCCACCAAGATGAACAAACTCGGCCACCTGCTCGACATCTTTGATGTCGGGGGCGATGCCTGATTCGCAGGACCCGAGCGATCGCCTGATCTATCGACAAGGTGGATCAGGTGCCGTTCAGCGCCGATCGCAGTTGCACTCCTAAGGTCGGTGTTAGTGACGGCTCCAACCGTTCCCCGGCTACGCGGTGCTCTCAAAGGCAAGGCTCCGACGACGGCACTCGAGCGTGACCTGTGGGACGCCGGCTGCGATGTCGTCGTTGGATTGGACGAGGTCGGGCGCGGCGCCTGGGCGGGGCCGTTGACGGTGGGTGTCGCGGTGATTCCCCGGGGTCGACGGGTATACAAGGTGCGCGATTCGAAGATGCTCAACGAGAGTGAGCGTGAGGCATTGTTCGATCGGATCTCCCAATGGTGCCGCGCTTGGGCGGTTGGACACGCGACGCCGGCGGAGTGCGATGCGCTGGGAATGGCCGATGCCCAGAGGCTGGCCGCACAAAGGGCTCTGGATGGCCTGCCGCTACAACCTGAATTCGCTTTGGTGGACGGTCCGTGGGACTTCGTCGAGACCGTCGAGACTCGCACTCTGGTGAAGGGCGATGCGCTTTGCCTCTCGATCTCCGTGGCTTCGATCCTTGCCAAGGTGACGCGGGACCGGATGATGCGGGCCGAGGCCGTCCACTACCCCCATTGGTGCTTCGACTCCAACAAGGGCTACCCGGGTCCCCGTCATACCGCGGCGCTGCAGTGGGTCGGTCCGAGCCCGATCCATCGCCGCTCCTGGGTGTTCATGGACGGCATAGCCTGGAATGGACTGGAGCGATTGGACCGCCCCTCGCCGCAGGGGAAGCTCTTCTAACCGTCAGGTCGTCGCGGCGTCGTGTGACATTGACTCTGGAGCACGACCCACTTATCCTCCGGCCGGTACAACCGAGAGATAAGCGGAGGCGCTGCTTCCCACCCGGCCATCTGCGATGCGCCGAGGTCACCAGAATCGGACCCGCTGGACGGGCCCATTTATGGAGACGGCAGCTGCGCTGCCGTCTCTTGCGCGTCAGATGATGCACCCATCGACACAGGAGGTCGATCGATCGCACAGGAACCAAGGGTCAACGACAAGATCCGGTCCCGGGAAGTCAGATTGGTGGCTCCCGACGGGGGACAGATCGGTGTCAAGCCGATTGAGGAGGCCAGGTGGCTGGCCAACGAGCTGGGAATGGACCTCGTGGAGGTGGCGCCCGATGCGCGGCCACCGGTATGCCGGCTCATGGACTACGGCAAATACAAGTATGAGCAGTCGGTTCGACAGCGCGAGGGTCGAAAGAAGCAGACCCGCACGGTCATCAAAGAGGTGAAGTTCCGTCCCAAGATCGATGACCACGATTACGAGGTCAAGATGCGCCGGGCGATCCAATTCCTCGACGATGGTGACAAGGTCAAGGTGACATTGATGTTCCGGGGCCGGGAGATCACC
Source organism: Acidimicrobiia bacterium (assembly GCA_036482315.1). Taxonomy (GTDB): domain Bacteria; phylum Actinomycetota; class Acidimicrobiia; order Spongiisociales; family UBA11373; genus JACZWZ01. The sequence goes on from JAZGIX010000152.1 coordinate 4,137, forward strand.
CACCCGGAGCTGGGGGAAAAGATCCTCCGCCGGTTGATCGAAGACGCCAAGGACCACGGCGAAATCGAGTCGGGACCAAAGCTCGAAGGACGAAACATGATGATGCAATTGGCGCCGCTGCGCAACCGTCCCAATCGGGACCAAGAAGGTGCGGGCGCAGAGACGGACGCCGAGGAGTAGATCTAGATGCCGAAGAAAAAGACACGCCGATCCGTTGCCAAGCGGTTCAAGAAGACCGGTACGGGCAAGCTGCGACGCCGCCAGGCCGGGCGTGCTCACCTGGTGGTCGGAAAGAAGTCGAGCAGCAGGATGCGCCGACTGAAAGGTGAGACCGACGTTTCGCCGGCAGAACGCAAGCGCGTAAACCGAATGCTGGGGAAGTAGGAGGCGTCATGGCACGGATCAAACGCTCCGTACACGCCAAGAAGAAGCGCCGCAAGGTCCTCGAGAGGGCTTCCGGCTACAAGGGCGCCAGAGGTCGCAGGTACCGAACTGCCAACGAGCAGGTGATGCATGCGATGCAGGACGCCTACCGCGACCGCCGCGCCCGAAAGGGCGATTTCCGGCGTCTTTGGATCGCACGGATCAACGCCGCGTCCCGACAGCACGGCATGTCCTACAGCCGGTTCATTGCCGGGCTGAAGGCCGCCGACATCGAGGTGGATCGCAAGATGCTGGCGGAGATGGCCATATCCGATCCCGCCGCATTCGGTGAACTGGTCAAGGTCGCCACCGCCGCTCTGCCGGTTGTCTTGGTGCCGGAGCCGGCGGCCAAGCCGAAGTCCCAGCCACCCGAGAAGGCGCAGTCGAAGAAGGAGCCCGAGCCGAAGCCTGCGACCGAACCCGCTGCGGCCGCACCGGAGGATGAAGTGCCCGCGGTTGCGGTGGAAGAACTGGATCAAGCGGCGGCAGCCGCTCAGGTCAGAGACAACTTCGCCGCGTTGGCCGATGTCGAGCCCGACGACCTGAAGGAGATGAAAGGTGTCGGGCCTGTGCTCGAGAGCATGCTCTACGAGTTGAACATCAAGACGTTCGAGCAGATTGCCGCGTTCGACGAAGAAGACGTTGCGATGGTGACGGCTGCGCTGACCAAATTCAAAGATCGTGTCACTCGCGACAACTGGGTCGATCAGGCCAAGGCTCTCCACGCCGATCACCACGGCGGCTGACCTGCCGCGGTTCAACCGTCCCCGTGCCGGCTGAAGAGGTCATCGCCTCCGTCAAGAACCCCGCCGTAGTGGCGGCGGCAAAGCTGCACCGTGCCCGGCACCGCCGAGCCGAAGGCAAGGCTCTCATCGAGGGACCGGTGACGCTGGCCGACGCGATCCAGGCCGATCACCAGGTGCATGAGGTGTTCGGATTGGATGACCCGGCGCGCTCGATGGCGCTGGAGGCAGGCTGCGTGTTCCATCAGGTCACCGACCAGGTGCTGCAACGCGTCGCCGGCACCGAGACCCCACGCGGGCCGGTGGCGGTGATCGACATCCCTCAGGCGGTGATTCCGCCCGACAGGCGCCTTCTGGTTGCGTGGGGTGTGTCCGATCCGGGCAACTGCGGCACGCTGTTGCGGACCGCGGCCGCCTTCGGCTACGGATATGTCGCCGGACCGGAGTCCGCAGATTCCTGGTCGCCCAAGGTGCTGCGAAGCGCGGCCGGAGGTCACTTTCGCACGACGGTTGGACGGGTCGGGGCTGTGGTCGAGCTGGGGAAGCGGGAGATCGTCGGGACCGTGC
>JAZGIX010000153.1:0-3456 GCA_036482315.1 Acidimicrobiia bacterium
GCCCGACGGTTGGTTGGATCACTCTCCCCTCTGGGGGGAGAGTGATCAGAGAGGAGAACCGTCGGCCCTGTCGCGCAACCCGACACCCAAAGGGGAGAGTATTCAGAAGAGAATCATCGACCCTATCGCGCAACCCGACACCTCCTGGGGGGAGTCAATCGGAGGAGTCGATTGGTGGGGGGTGCCGCGCGGTCTTGGGGAGTGACAACTCGTGTTGTCATACCCGAACGCCTTTCGGATCGCTCGCTACCCTCATGACACGACATCCAGGGGAGGAATGGAAGATGGAGATGCTTCGCAGCGGCTCGCATGGAGATGCGGTTCTCGCCTTGCAGAAGAGGTTGATGGCAATGGGTATCAACCCCGGTCCGATTGACGGGGCCTTCGGCCCGAAGACCCATGACGCGGTCGAGCGTTATCAAGAACAGAAGGGCCTCCAGGTCGACGGTATTGCCGGACCCGAAACCTTCGCCTCACTGGGGATGATGGAGGGTGAGAAGGCCGAGGCAACAGAGGTTGCCGAATCGTTCGACCGTCCTGATCGCGACGATCATCGGGCTCAATCCCCGGTCGAGAGAAAGGCCGAGGAACCGGCTCCGGCGGCTCCGAGCGGGATGGACACCCTCAGGGAGGCCGAGAAGGAAGCCGAGGCGTTGGCTGACCAGAAGGCCGAAAGCGCCGATAGAGCAATGTCGGAAGCGATGAAGGGTGCCGCCGAAGAGGCCGAGAAGGCGGCCCCGAAAGCCCGTACCGGGTTTGCCGCCAAGATCGCAGCCATGAGAGAGGCCAGGCGGGCTCGGAAGCGAGGATAAGGCAGGTATTAGGTCTTAGAAGGACCTGCTAACTCCTACGCCTTCCTCAGATCGCATGCTCACGTAGTCGTTCGAACAGTGGCATGCACTCGGCGAGGAGCGGCTGGAGACGCTTCGGGAAGGGTTCGTCCTTCTCCCGGTAGGGGGCGAACCCGGTCGATCGATGCACGTTGTCGTACCAGTGCGGTGCCCACACCCCGTCCTCGGGCTTTGGTCCTTCATCCCAGCTGAGCATCCCGGGATCCCATTCGAGTCCGATTCGTTCGCACACGGTCGTCAAGACTCCCTCCGGATCGAGCAACAGTCCCTTCGATTCGATGACGATCGGGGAGCCGCCCGATTCGAGGATCCGATCCAGCATCCGGATCTGCATCGGGAGGCTGGTGCCTTCGACCGTGGGGTTAGGAACCTGATTGACCAGTGACGGGAGCATTTGGCGCGGGTCGCGAGTCAGCAGAAGGTTCTCCATCTGGCCGAGGAACGAAGTGTCGAGTTCGATGAGGTGGTGGGCCATGTGCTTGAAGAACCTCACCGGTGTCTCCGCCGGACCGAGCAGCACGGTGCGTACGACCGATTCGCCATCGGTGTCCTGCGACCTGATCACATCCTGGAGGGCCGGGTGTTCGACGCCGGTGCGACAGAGGTAGTGGGCGTACAGGGGCTCATCGACAACGCTGGTGTCGCTCCGCTCACGGAACGCGTACATCACGGCGGTCGAGACGTTGCGTGGACCCGACCAGAGGTTTATCCGCTTGACGTCATCCATCGGAGATGTCCCGTTCGACCAGGGCCTCGTACAACCCGCGCAGCCGGGTTGTCATCTCCCCGGGGGATCCGTCGCCGACCGGTCTGCCATCGACTTCGATGACGGGGGTGAGTCCACCGAAGGTGCCGGTCACGAAGGCTTCGTCGGCGGCGTACACGTCATTTACGAAGAAGGGTGCCTCGTGCGTCGGGATGTCGGCCGCGTGTGCCACTTCGAGGACGGCTCCGCGGGTGATACCCGGCAGGTTGGATTCACCGGTGGAGGTCCACACCTCACCGTCGCGCACGATGAAGAAGTTGGTGGCGTTGCAGGTGGCGACCGCACCGGTCGTGTCGAGCATGAGAGCCTCGTCCGCTCCTGCATCTGTGGCCTGGATGAGGGCTATCACCTCGTGCAGCTTGCTGTGTACGTTGAGCCGCTGGTCGAGTGTGTCGGGCGGGGGTCGGCGAACGGTGGCAGTGAACAGACTGATCCCTTGCTCGCGCACCGCCGGGTCTGCTTCCTTGTACTCGGCGATCACGACGATGTTTGGACCGGAGATGAGGTTGGCAGGGTGCTGTGAGGGGGTCTTCTTGTCGCCGCGGGTGATCATGAGCCGGACGTGAACCCCGTCGGTCATCCCGTTGCGGTCCACGACCTCCTCGAGGAGTGTGGCGACCGTCCGACGATCCATCCCGATGTCGATAGAAGTCGCTTCGAGTCCATGGAACAGGCGGTCGAGATGCCGATCGAGGAAGGCGAATCTCCCGTGGTGAAACCGAATGCCTTCCCAGACTCCATCCCCGATGAGATACCCACTGTCGAAGACCGAGATTCGTGCCTGGTCGCGGTGAAAGTACTCCCCATTGATGTAGATCTGCACGTCTGCATTGCGCGGGTCGGGGACCGCGGAGTGGGTCGTCTTCGTCACCCTCCGAGAGTAGCCCTGGTGAGGTGAGGGCTAGCCTCGCTCCTGTGATCGAACGTATCGCGGATGCTCTCAACCTGACTTCCACGCAAAGCCAGCTGTTGCTCACCGGGGTTTGGGTGGTTTCGCTGGCTCTCGCCAGGTGGATCGTGCTCATTGTTGTGCACCGGCGGATCGATGATCCGGCCGTCTGGTACCGCACCCAGAAGCTTCTCTCCTACTTGATCACGATCATCGGACTCGTGGTGTTGGCCTCGATCTGGATCCAGGGCAGCGGAATCGCCACCTACATCGGACTGATCACCGCGGGTCTGGCGATCGCTCTCTCCGATGTCTTGAAGAACCTGGCGGGTTGGTTGTTCATTGTTCTGCGCCGGCCCTTCCGACTGGGGGAAAGGATCGAGATAGGAGAGCACAAGGGCGATGTGATCGACATTCGGGCGTTTCGGTTCACGTTGTTCGAGATCGCCGGGGAACGGGTCGATGCCGAGCAACCCACCGGACGTTTGCTCCATGTGCCCAACGGGCTCGTCTTCACCAAACCATTGGCCAACTTCACAGAGGGTTTCCAGTACGTGTGGCACGAGATTCCGGTGTTGATCACGTTCGAATCCAATTGGGAGGCGGCCGAGCAGATCCTTGCCGAAGTGATCGAAGAGCTGTCACCCGACGAGTCGGAGACCCGGGCGCTGGACGAGCTCCGGGCGACGATGATCGAATACAAGATCGGGGACATGGCGATCGAGCCGAAGGTGTTCCTGACCGTAAAGGACAGCGGGGTGCTCCTGACCGGTCGGCTGCTGGCCGAGGCCCACTCGCTGCGGGAGGTGGAGGAATCGGTGTGGAAAACGGTACTGCGCGCCTTTGCCCAGCATGACGACATCAATCTGGCCTACCCGACCGAACGCCGGGTGTCGTAAGGAGCGTGCAGCAGGCAGTTTTTGCAGCTGGTATGGCAGAGACTTCGGGCT
>JAZGIX010000154.1:0-5442 GCA_036482315.1 Acidimicrobiia bacterium
CACGATGCATCTCTCGGTTCGAGTCCTTCCCGGCCTCGAACCGTTCGACGAGGTTTACCTGGGGCGCGGGCTGGGCTGATGTCTGCCTATGAGCGAGATTGGTTGCTCGGTTCGATTGGTCCACTGAGCGTGCCTGGGTGAGGGCGCTGCAGGTTCAAATCCCCTCATCTCCAGGACGAGTGGTACGAGGTCGGGCGCCGTTCAGCGGACCGCCGACGCCTCTTTCTTAGGCCGACGCTCGGCTCGGTCGGTTAGGAGCACCCCGATCAGGATGAGGACCCCGCCGAGAATGATTCCGGATTGGAGCTCCTCATCGAGGAATACCACCCCGGCGACGATCGCTACCACCGGGACAACGTATCCCGCCAGCGCTGCGTACGTGGCCGTCACTCTCTGTAACAGCCAGTAGTAGAGGATCATCGGTAGGAATGTCGATGCGAGCGCCAGGTAGACCAGGAGTAGCCAGGCTTTCCCGGTCTCGGCGACCGGGCCGCCCTCAACGGCGAAGGCGGCGATGGCGATGAGGATCGTGCCTGAAGCGAAGTGGATGCCGGTGACGTCGAGGGGGTCGTACTCCCCGGCGTGGTGCTTTGCGTAGAGAGTGCCGATGGAAATCGAGATGACCGCGCCAATGCTGAGCATGCCGGCGATGACGGGTCGGCCACCCTCAGCCAAGCCGGTATCACCCGAAAGCAGTAGAACGGCAACTCCACCGAACCCGACCAGCAGGCCGGTCGTCTTGGCGACGGTGAGCCGCTCCTCGAGCGGTGTGAAATGAGCTATCGCCGCTGTGAAGAGCGGAATTAGGGCAGTCGTCAAGCCGACGAATCCCGCCCCGGCGTACTGCAACGCGAGGGTTCCCAGGATGAAGGTGATGGCGAGGTTGGTGAATCCCATGACCGTTCCCACCCTCCAGGCAATCCGGTTGCGTGGGAATCCTCGTCGCAGCACGACGAGGAAGATCAGCACGGCTACCACCGCGAACGTCGACCGGTACTCAGCCAGTCGGTACGGAGTAACGCCCTCATTGAATGCGGAGCGTGTCGCTACCCCTGCGGTCCCCCAACCGATGGAGGCAAGGACGATCGCGAACCAGACACGCTGCATCCGAGCAAGGTTAGGAGGTGTTCGGAGAGGTCAGGCCAGCTGATGCCCTCCGTTGAAGGCCGTCCCGGTTTCTCGGCAGAGACCCGAAGCCACAGCAGGGGCAAATCACTGAGATTGCCGGTGAGCAGGCGAGCGATTGGTCGGCCGCAGGTAATGAGGATGGCTCCGATCAGGCCATTGATCGTCAGAACCGCACCTAGAGTTTGAGCGAACCCACCCGCCATGAGATGAGGAGAGGCTGATGAATAGGGCGGTCATCGTCGATGCGGTGAGGACCCCAACCGGCAAGCGGGGCGGGCAGTTGTCCGAACTCCACGCGGTGGACCTCGCTTCCGTTCCGATCAAGGCGCTTGTCGAGCGCAACGATCTAGATCCGGCCCTGGTTGATGATGTTCTCTACGGCTGTGTCACCCAGGCGGGTGAGCAGAGCATCAATGTTGCCCGTAATGCGGCGCTCGCTGCGGGACTTCCTGATGAGGTTCCCGGCGTCTCGATCGACCGCCAGTGCGGTTCGAGCCAGCAGGCGGCACACTTCGGTGCCCAGGGAGTGATGGCCGGCGCCTACGACATAGTGATCGCCGGCGGTGTCGAGTCGATGACCCGAGTACCGATGGGTTCGGCCGCCGAGAGGCCGGGAATGCCGTTTGGCCCACTCATGTCGGACCGGTACGCCCACGCCCTCGTCCCTCAAGGGATCTCTGCCGAGATGGTCGCCGACAAGTGGGGGATTGGACGGGAGCGCCTCGATTCGATCGCTTACGACTCCCATATGAGGGCGATGACGGCGACGGAGGAAGGCCGTTTCGAGGCGGAGATCGTTCCCGTCGAATCTGGTGCCGGTTTGGCGACGAAGGATGAAGGCATTCGTCCGTCTACGACGATGGAGGCGCTGGCCGGCCTCAAGCCGGCTTTCAAGGCGGATGGTCGTGTCACGGCCGGAAACTCCTCTCAGATCTCTGATGGAGCGGCAGCGGTGCTGATCATGAGCGAGGCTAAGGCTGAGGAGCTCGGCATGGAGCCGATGGTCAGGTTCCACGAGTTCGCCGTTGCCGCGGCGGATCCGGTGATCATGCTCACCGCTCCGATCCCGGCGACCTACAAAGTGCTGGAGAGGGCCGGGATGTCGCTCGACGACATTGATCTGATCGAACTCAATGAGGCGTTTGCCTCAGTGGTCGGAGCATGGCTCGATGAGACGGGGGCCGACTGGGAGAAGGTCAATGTCAACGGCGGGGCGATCGCTCTCGGTCATCCGCTGGGTGCGTCCGGCGCCAAACTGATGACCACATTGGTGCATGAGATGAAGCGGTCCGGATCGCGCTGGGGTCTCCAGACGATGTGTGAGGGCGGCGGCATGGCCAACGCCACCATCCTCGAGCTCCTCTGACGCCCGATGAGTCAGGCCGTTCAAGTCGCGGTAGCCGTAGCCATGGGGCTGGGCATTCTGTTCCTCGGCAGGTGGGGGATTCGATTGCTTGCGACCCCTGCTCCCGAGGAGGTCGATCCCGATGACGTGATCGATGTGGAGGCCCTTTTCATTTGCACCGTGTGCGGTTTGCGCCTCACGGTGACTCATGCTCAGGGTGAGGACGTGGATGCCCCCCGTCATTGCCGCGAGGAGATGGAACCGGCAACAGTCGGCGATTAGTGGCGGGCGATTACCCCGGCTCGGTCCGGTCGCTGGTATCAGTTGTCGCGAAATCAATCCACAGCTGTGGATGAAAGAGTGGATAACTACACAGATGTAATTCTGAGCAACCGATCGACAGAGCTTGCACTTGCAGGCGCAAGCTCAGTTGAAGTTGAGCGTCATCATGAATCCGACGCCGATGCTTCCCAATCCGACGTACAGCCAGTTGACCGGATCGTCGAACGGCATGAGATCGATGTAGTTCAGGATGATGACGACCACGCCGATAGCCATGAGCGAGAACATCAAGGCGATGTACCAGGTGGGTGACACCTTGACCTCCTTGGGCGGAGGTGGTGCGTGGACGACCCGCTTCGGCTTCCGGCGTCCTTTGGACTTAGGCATAGGGGAAGGGTAGTGGTCCTCTGATCTATCGCCAGAGGAGTCAGGCTGGCCGTCACCGAGACCGCTGCCGGCACCGACGCGTGGCGGTCCCTAACGCCGGAACTATCCTCGCCGGGTCGTGATTTACTACCTGTATCGCCCGCTCTTCGAACCCGCCGGGCTGCTCGCGGCGTTCCCGGACAATGGCGGGTCCCTCGGATGAGAGTCCTGGTTCTCGACAACTACGACTCGTTCACCTTCAACCTGGTCCAGTATCTCGGCGAGTTGGGTGCGGATCCGGTCGTGATTCGAAGCGACGTGCTCCCGCCCGACGAGGCGTTTGCCGAGTACTCACCCGACCGACTGGTCATCTCACCGGGACCGGGGATCCCACAGGATGCCGGGTACTCGGTCGACTACGTGAAAGAACTCGGGGACCGCATCCCGATTCTGGGCGTCTGTCTCGGTCATCAGGCGATCGTGGTCGCATACGGCGGAGCGGTTCGGCGGGCGCCGGAGATCCGACACGGCAAGACGTCCCAGATCAGCCACGACGGCAGGGGTCTGTTTGCCGGCCTTCCCGACCCGTTCACCGCGACCCGATACCACTCGCTGGCCGGTTTCGATCTCCCACCTGAACTGGAAGTGAGTGCCACCAGTCCCGACGGAACCGTTCAGGGAGTCCGGCACAACTCGTTGCCCGTGGTGGGAGTCCAATTCCACCCCGAGAGCATCATGACCACGGAGGGGAAGAAGTTGTTGGGGAACTTCTTGGGGATGTAGGGCGGCTCCTTCGGAGCCGCTCGCAATTCGCGAGAGGGAATCACCCACACCTCGAGTGTCGGTTGCGCGACAGGGCCGACGGTTCTCTTTTCTGAACACTCTCCCCTCTGGGGGGAGTCAGCGAGCGAAGCGAGATGGTGGGGGGATCCGATGGTTGGTCTCTGTCCGATGCAGTCGCAGGTGGTGATGCCTATCACCGTTGGTTGGCGTCGGTGTACGTCCTATGGGAAGCGGGGTTGGCCGCAGGTGGTTAGCCCCCCACCAATCGGCCTGCGGCCGATTGACTCCCCCCAAAGGGGAGAGTGATCCAACCACCAGACCGTCGGGCGCTAAACGCGCCAGGACACCCTTGACGGGACTCGGGGGTCCTCCGATTCCGCGAGCCCGCGACGAGCTTGCCTTCTCTACGGCAGAGCTGTGCAGAGAGTAAGAGCACCATCGTTCTGGGCGAACCAGTAGGTCACCGTCGATCCGGTGGCCACCGTTGTCCCCTCGATTGGATTGATCGCACCGATCCTCGTTCCATCACCGGCCGGGTCATCACACTCCCCGGTCGGTGTGTTCTGGGTCCAGGTAAGTGTCGGATACGCGGTCCGCACGTCTCCAATGGTCTGGCCGATGATCGTGCCGACGGCGAGCAGCACTCCCGGGTCGGCAGCTCCGATTGAGTAACTCACCTCGGTTCCGAGCGCTACCGGTGCCAGCGGCTCGGGTGATTGGAAGACCACCAGATTGTCACAGGACTCACCGAAGCCGATGTCGGTGGGGGCCAATAGGATCGGAATCAGGCCGAGCCCGGTGATTGCCGTCTCCGCCTCCGCGGCCGTGAGGCACGGTGTCAAGAGCTCGGGGACGCTCACCGGAGGACCGGCGGCGCCGAACCTGATGGTCATCGTCGACCCGATCAGGGCTGTGTTACCCGGAGGCGGTGCCTGCTCCATCGCCTTGCCGTCTTCGGGATCGCCGAATCCGAGGGGAACATCGGGTCCTCGGGCGAACACCAGACCGGCGTCTTCGATCGTTTGCCTGGCAGTGGCCTCATCATCGCCGAGGACATTGGGCGCCGACACATCGGTCGCCGCCTCGCCGATTCTGAGGTGGATGGTGGAGCCGAATTCGGACGTCTCACCGGCGGCCGGGCTCTGCTCGGCGACGACCCCGTTGAGCGGATCGTCCCACTCGAGTTCCAGCGGATCGTCGAACTCGACCTCAAAGCCGAGATCCTCGAGAATCTGCTGAGCGTCGGCTGCGTTTCGGGTGAGGACAGACGGCACGACCGATGGAACCGCTCCCTGCGAGATCACGACGGTGATGAATCCGTCCTCGGGTACGAACTGCTCTGCTTCGGGGTCGGTTTCGATGACAAAGTCCTCGAGCACCTCGGCCGACGGACGACGCTCGATTCTGATCTGATCGACGCCGAACCCTGTCTGGGCCAAGACGAAGAGTGCGTCGTTCTCCGACCTGCCGACCACGTCGGGCACCGTGAAAGCATTGGTACCGGCGGATATCACGAGATCGACCTTGGTGCCGGCCGC
>JAZGIX010000155.1:0-4856 GCA_036482315.1 Acidimicrobiia bacterium
ACGGCCGACTCCTGATCCGATCGAGATCTGATCGGGGAGCCGTGCTGCTGGCCAAGATCGATGGCGTCACTGCCACCGCGGATGACATCGAACTGGCGAGATCGAGGGTGGAGGCGACGGCCGAGTCGATGGGGCGGTCGATCGATCCGTCGGCGGCCCGTGCGGCGCTCGCCGCCATGCCCGATTCTGCCGTTTGGGACTCGGTGGCACAGAAGTGCCTGGCCTGTGCGAACTGCACGATGGTTTGCCCGACCTGTTTCTGCACGTCGCTCAGCGACACTTCGGACCTCAACGGTGAGTTCCAGCGGACGATCCGCTGGGACTCCTGCTTTACGCCGGAGTTTTCGGAGATTCACGGTGGAACCCATCGCGCTTCGGTGGCAGCCCGGTATCGACATTGGGCCACCCACAAGCTGTCCACCTGGTGGGAGCAGTTCGGGACCGCCGGTTGTGTCGGTTGCGGCCGATGCATCACCTGGTGCCCGGTCGGGATCGACATCACCGAGGAGGTCAATCGGATCATCAAGGAGGTGGCCCATGCCTAACAGTGAGCTGCGGGATCACGCGTTTCTGGCGGGCTTTGAGGAGGAGCACCTGGAGACTCTCGAAGCGTGCGTTGCGGGCAGGTCGTTGTGGAAGCCGGGGAAATCCATCTTGTTGCGAGGCGACCCCGCCGACATGTGCCATCTCATCATCAATGGGACCGTGGCGATCGAGATTCGGGCGCCCGGTACCCCGCCCCAAACCTTCCAGACGCTGCACGGAGGCGATGTTCTCGGTTGGTCGTGGATGTTCGAGCCCCGATTGTGGACGTTTGATGCGCGAGCGGTTGCGGAGACATCTGCCGTCACCCTCGATGCGACCCTGCTGAGCCGAGCGATCGAAGACGATCCCGTCTTCGGCCTTCGGTTCGGTACCCGGATGACCAGGGCGATCGTCAACCGACTCAAGGCCACACGATTGCAGGTGCTCGATGTCTACAACCATTGACAAGCTTGCCCCTACCTGGACCAGGGTGGTGGCGACCAGGCGGGAGACAGCCGACACCGTCACGCTCACGGTCGAGGCCGACGAGCCGTTCGAGCCAGGCCAATTCGACATGTTGACTGCGCTCGGGGTCGGCGAGTGTCCGGTGTCGCACAGCGGACACCCCCGGATCGACGGGGTCCATGAGCACACCATCCGCCGGGTCGGTGCGGTGACCAACGCGTTGGCCGCCCTCAAACCGGGTCAGACGATCGGGATCCGCGGACCTTACGGCCGGGGGTGGCCGATGCCGGATCTGGTTGACAACGACATAGTGGTGATCGCAGGCGGTATCGGACTTGCCCCTCTTCGCCCGGTGATTCTGGCGCTGGAATCGGATCCGGGTTCGTACGGCAGGGCGGTGCTGTTGGTGGGTGCGCGTTCGCCCGGAGACATCCCCTTCATGTCTGATCTCGACCGGTGGGATGCATCATCGGTAATCGACAGCTATGTGACGGTTGATCGGGCCGACGACAGATGGGATGGGCCGGTCGGGCTGGTCACCCGGCAACTGGTGCCCGCCGCAGTCGATCCCGACTCGATTGCCCTCATGTGCGGTCCGGAGATCATGATGCGGTTCGCCGCGGCCGATCTTCTGGCGCTCGGGATGGCACCCGACCGGATCTACGTGTCGTTCGAACGAAATATGGAATGTGGCGTCGGTGTGTGCGGGCATTGCCAGGTAGGACCGATGTTCGTCTGCCGGGAGGGTCCGGTTGCCCAGTGGACCGTTGCGGCCGATCTGATGAGGGTTTCAGAGCTATGACTAAACAATCAGGTTCGAGGCCAACAGGCGTCGCCGATCGGCGCCCAACGCTGGCCGTCTTCAAATTTGCATCGTGTGATGGGTGTCAGCTGAGCATTCTCGACGTCGAGGACCAGTTGCTGGCCGTCGCCGGTGCAGTAGACATCGTCAACTTTCCGGAGGCGTCGAGCCGGATCCTGCCCGGCCCCTATGACGTCGGGCTGGTCGAGGGTTCGGTGACCACTCCGCACGATCTCGAGCGGCTCTTTGAGGTTCGGGAGCAGTGCGGTCTGCTGGTCACCATCGGTTCGTGCGCCATGTCGGGCGGCATTCAGGCTCTGCGTAACGCCCGTGATGTGGACGAGTTGGCCGCGATGGTCTACCCCCATCCCGAATATCTAGCAGTGCTGGCGGACTCGACCCCCGCATCCGCACACGTCAAGGTCGATCTGGAGGTACCCGGGTGCCCGGTCGACGGGCGTGGGTTGGTCGGGGTGTTGGTCGCGGTGCTGGCCGGTCGGCGCCCGGACCTTCCGACTCACAGCGTGTGTGTCGATTGCAAGTTGCGCGGCACCACCTGCGTGGTGGTGGCGAAAGGGCAACCGTGCCTCGGTCCGGTGACCCGGACAGGGTGCGGAGCCTTGTGTCCGTCGTATGACCGCGGGTGCTACGGCTGCTTCGGTCCGGCTGATGTGGTCAATGCCGGCTCACTGGCTGCACGATTTGATGAGGAGGGCAAGGCGACGATCAGGGCGGGGCTGCAAGGAATCAACGTTGGGGCGCCGGCTTTCGAGGAGGCTGCACGCGATGTCTGAAACTCGCACAATCGAGGTCGGCTACCTGGCCCGAGTCGAGGGTGAAGGCTCGCTCAGGGCGACGGTGATCGACGGCGAACTCGGGGAGATCGAGTTCAACATCTTCGAGCCTCCCCGGTTCTTCGAGGGCATCATGCGCGGCCGTCGGTATACAGAGGCACCGGACATCACCGCTCGAATCTGCGGCATCTGCCCTGTCGCCTATCAAACTTCATCGATCAAGGCGATGGAGGATGCGTGTGGCGTCGACGTCACCGGACAGCTCCATGAGTTGCGTCGCCTCATCTACTGCGGTGAGTGGATCGAGAGCCATGCGCTGCACATCTATCTGCTGCATGCACCCGATTTCCTCGGTTACGACAGCGGGATAGCGATGGCCGCCGATCATCGGGCTGTCGTCGAGCAGGGTCTGCGGCTCAAGCAGACCGGTAACGAGATCGTGCGGGTACTCGGTGGGCGCGAGATACACCCGGTGAACATGCGTGTCGGCGGTTTTTGGCGCCTGCCGACCAGCGCCGAGCTGCTGGGTCTGGCGACCGAATTGGATCGCGCCCGTGACGAAGCCGTCGAGACGGTGAAGTGGGTGTCGCAGCTGAGTTTTCCGGACGTCACCAAACCGGTGGAAATGGTCGCTCTCAGCAACTCGGACCGGTACCCGTTCACCGAGGGTCGAATCAAGTCGACCGGGGGCATCGACATCGACGTGTCCGAGTGGAACGACGTCTTCGTGGAAACACACGTAGAGCGCAGCAATGCTCTCCACGCCACGGTGAGAGAGCGCGGGACATATGCAGTCGGGCCCACCGCCCGATTCGCCCTGAATCACGAAGTGATCCACCCCGCCGCCGCCCGGGCCGCGGCCGATGCCGGACTAGAACCCGGCGTCGCCAATCCCTTCAAGAGCATTATCGTGCGGGCGGTTGAGACACTGCATGCGGTTGAAGAATCGCTTGCGATCATCGATGCCTACGAGCCGCCACCTGCCGCGACCATCCCGGTGGAACCGATCGCCGGCATCGGTCACGGTGTGTCGGAGGCACCTCGTGGTCTGCTGTATCACCAGTATGAGATTGCCGACGACGGCAAGATCCTCGACGCTCAAATCGTCCCGCCGACTTCTCAGAACCAGCTGTCCATCGAGGAAGATCTGCGCGAGGTGTTGCAGGCCAATCTCGAAAAGCCGGATGAAGATCTGCAGTGGCTGCTGGAGCAGACCATTCGCAACTACGACCCCTGCATCTCATGTGCGACCCACTTCCTTCGGCTGGAGATAGATCGTGGTTGATGGCGTGCGCGTTGTCGGGGTGGGCAACCCGAGTCGGGGCGACGACGGAATCGGTCCGGCGGTGGCGGCTGAAGTGGCGGCGAGGCTGGATCCGGCGATAGATGTCGTCGTGTCGACCGCCGATCCGAGTCGTCTCATCGAACGGTGGGGGTCGGCCGGGACGGTCGTCCTGATCGATGCGATGGTGGACGACGTGGCACCGGGGACGGTGACGGTGCTCGACGCCTCTGTCGACCCGCTTCCGACCGATCTCGAGTCGATCAGCAGTCACGGCATGGGGGTTCCGGCAACGGTGGAGTTGGCGCGCTCGCTCGGCCGACTTCCAGAGCACCTGGTGGTCGTGGGCGTGGCAGGACAGGATTTCGAAGGCACCGAACTGACCTCGGAGGTCGCAGGCGCCGTCGAGGACGCGGTACGGGCGGTTATGGAGGTCGTCGAGAATGCATGAACGGTCGGTTGCGGAGGATTTGGTGAGAGCGGCCGGGGTGACCGCGGTCGAAGAAGGCGGAACGGTGCAGGCAATGCATGTGCATGTCGGCAGCCTCAGTTGCATCGATCCCGAGGCGCTGCACGATCAGGTCGTGTGGTGGGCTCAGGGCACGGTCGCCGAAGGCGCCGACGTGGTCGTCGAAGTGATTCCGGCCGACCTCGACGATCGGCACGGCGCAGATGTCACCCTCGTTTCGGTAGACATAGGAGCCTGAAGATGTGTCTCGGGTTCGAAGGCGCGCTGGTCGGTGTGAACGGCGTGGGTGTCGTCCGCTCAGGTGTCCTGCGAATCGCCGACCGCGATTACGAGATCGGTCTCTCCTTCGTTCCCGATGCCAAAGTCGGAGACCGAATCATCGCCCACAGCGGCCAGGGCGTAAGGATCGTCAGTCCGGAGTCGGGCGTCGGGCGTCGGGCGTCTGGAGTCTGCTGATAGTTCCCGGTTTGTGTCACATATCGCCGGGTCGTTTGGCCCTAGCCGACCGGTCAACTCCCG
>JAZGIX010000156.1:0-5133 GCA_036482315.1 Acidimicrobiia bacterium
AGGTGAACCAGGCGAGGGCGGTTCCAGCCAGGACTATCAAGATCGTGAACGGCATGTTGTGACGGGCGAAGGGGCTGTTCGAAGAGCGCGACGAGTCGGCCATTGCCGGGCAGTGTACGCGCGGCTCGGGAGCGTCCTGGGAGCGATAACATCCCGGCCGATGGCGGAGCCTCAGCACGAATCCCCGTCCCCTCGGTTCGCTCTCCCGACTTGGGGGAGGGTGCTGTTGGTGGTCGGTCTTCTCTATATCTTCCTGGCCGGCATCAAGGGGTTGGAGACGGGGATCAAGGGGCTGGGGAGTGGCTTCACCGATACGTTGTTCGACGGTGTTTCCAATCCTCTGGCTGCGCTTTTCGTCGGCGTGCTGGGCACCGTGCTGGTGCAGTCGTCTTCGGTGACGACGGCGACGATCGTGGGCCTGGTCGGAGCAGGCACGCTGTCGGTCGAGACGGCGGTGCCCATGATCATGGGCGCCAACATCGGCACCACCGTCACCAACACCTTGGCCTCGATGGGTTACCTGCGCAGATCGAGTGAGTTCCGTCGTGCCTTTGCCGGTGCGACGATGCACGACTTCTTCAACATCCTGTCGGTTGCGGTGTTGCTCCCGATCGAAGTGACAACTCGCTTATTGAGCCGTACGGCGATGAACCTTGCGGATCTACTGAGGGACAACACGGCCATCGACTTCACCAAACCGGATAGCCCGATCAAGGCTGCGGTCAAGGCCCCAATCACCTGGATCAAGAACTTCGTCGAGAACTTCACCGGTGACGAGACGATTGTCGGGTCGGTGATGCTCGCTATGGGACTGGTGATGATCTTTATCGCTCTCGCCTTCATCACTCGCAACATGAGAAAGCTTGTTCTGTCACGGATCGAGCGTTCCCTCAATGCCGCTCTGGGCAGAGGGGCAGGGTTGCCGGCGATGGCCCTGGGGGTGGTGATAACGGTCGCCGTTCAGTCGTCGAGCATCACCACATCGGTTCTGGTACCCCTCATCGCTGCCGGAGTCCTCACGCTGCGCAACGCCTTCCCGGTGATGCTGGGCGCCAATGTCGGCACCACGGTCACGGCGCTGTTGGCCTCGCTGGCGACCGACGGCAGCGCAGGTCTGGCCATCGCGCTTGCGCACACTCTGTTCAATGTGCTGGGAATCTTGATCTGGTATCCGATCCCGCGATTACGGGCGGTGCCGCTACGTCTGGCCGAACGTCTGGCCGAACTGGCGGAGGTCCGAAAGTCGCTGGTGCTCGTCTATGTTGTGGGACTCTTCATACTGGTCCCGCTCATCGGGGTGCTTGTCCTGCGATGACAGGAGGCTGAGAAAAATGGTGCTTGAGTTCTTCAGAGGCGGGGCGGACAGCCAGCTCGAGGAGATCGAAGGTCTGATCATCCAGATGTTGCTGGATTGTCGCCACACGTTCGATCTGGCGATCAATTCCCTTATTGGAGGGACCGAGCCCGGAACCGTCGGCAAGCAGATCTCGAAGACCGACGTAGGAATCAATCGGGCCCAGCGCAAGGTTCGCAAGGAACTGGTGGTGCACGCCTCGGTGAGGGGTGCCGGCGCCGATCTTCCGATGGTCCTGTCATCGATGTCGATCGTCAAGGATGCAGAGCGAATCGGCGACTACTCCAAGAACATCTGGGACATCGCCGACGCCGGGATGGACCTTTCTTCCGCCGACGACATTCAGCTGCTGATGAAATATCGGGATCAGACTTCGTCGATGATTGCAGAGACGGCCCGGGTGTTTCGCGAACGCGATGCAGATGCCGCCCACAGAATGATCCAGGAGTCGGACGGCGTTCGGGACGATTACGACGCCCGAATCCGCGACCTGCTCGCAGATTCGGATGCCGGAGCCTCCGATGCCGTGGCGCGAGCTCTCCTGTATCGATACCTGAAGCGGATCAACGCACACGCGATGAACGTGCTCACCTCCCTCGTGATGCCGGTGCATCGCTTGGACTTCTACGACGAGAAGAAGGCCGACCGCATCTAGACGGCGCCCCGACCGGCGCTGCTGGCGGGGTTACCGCGCCGACCCGGCCTCCCTACGGCTGACCAGCCAGGCTCCGCCGACGGCGATCCCGATCGCCAGGACCTGGATGGGTTCCACGGTTTCGTTGCGCACCAGGACACCCAGGGCGAGAGCGATCACCGGAATCGTGTAACCGGCGATCGCACCGCGGGCAGGTCCGACTCTTCCGACGAGCGCGACGTGGATCGCCCGGGCGATCCCAGTCCCGAACACGCCGAGGATCACGACCGCCAGTACCGGCCGGAGTTGCCACGCTGACGAGGACAACCCGGTGAGACCCAGCGGCGTCATGAGGAGGGCCGCCGCGGTCTGGGCCCACATCATCACCGCCATGGCTCCATACTTCTGCTGAAGCGGTGGGTACATGTTGTTGCCGAGCCCGTATGAGAAGACCGCGATGATCACCATGGCGATTCCCATAGGCGCCGAGCTGGTGCCGAGCAGATTCGGAAGGGCCATCAACACCACGCCGAGAAATCCGATTGCCAGACCCCACCGCTGGGGGCCTCGAGGCCAGGTGCGGGTCAAGACAATGGCGATGAAGACGGTTGCGATCGGTGTGGCGCTCACCAGCATTCCGGCGAGGGCCGAGGATATGGTCTCTTCCGCCATCGCAAAGAGGATCGCCGGCAGGCCCGCACTCGCTATCCCCACCACCACGATCCGGGCCCGGTCCTCGGGTTCGATCCGGCGGCGAGCTCTTCGGAAGAGGACCAGCACCCCTGCCCCGAGGACCAAGCGGGTCCAGGCGATCACACGCGGGTCCAGCGACTCGAGTCCCTCGGCGATCAGGAGGAACGAGGCACCCCAGATGATGGAGGTGGCGACCAAGGCGAGCCAGTCGATTCCGGCATATGCGGCGGTCGTGGACCCTCGTCCGGTGACCACGATTCGTCGGGCTGTCATCAGGTTCTCTCTGGTCGGCATGTGCCCCGGCCGGTGACGTTGGTGATGGTCAGGGCGAAGCAGGGATGGCTCTGGCAAGGACTTCGGACGAAGGCGCACTTTACGTTGATTTCGCTTCGGCGTTCGGGTCCTATCCGGCCCCGAGCCACCTCCGCAAGGATGAGCTGCCCTGTGGGCAGCGCAGACTGCTACTCCAAGGACGAGGACGCAGCCAGGGGTGTCACTGGTTGTTCTGAACGCGGCAGACGTTGCTGGTCGGGGCACCAAGACGGTAGCGGTCACTGTCGGGTCGGCCGGATGGTTCAATGCTCGAATGACACCTTTCCTCAAAGAAGTTGCGATCCCGATTCGCCGGGAGATTACGGCCGTGTTTGCGCGGGAGTGGTCGCGCCTGGCCACCGCAGGGTCGTATTGGAGTGGACTGCAGCGAATCGAGATCGCAGCGGCGGCGCGACAAGCTCGAGCCGGTTCGAGTGCGGGAGCATCCGCTTTACCGCCCGCGGCCACCGAGGCCGCATCGCTTCTGGGTGCGACACCGGCTCGTGCCAGCCGGTCGTGGGTCGAGTCCATGGTCGCAGACCTGGGGTCGGGGCCTTATGTAGAAATCGTCGGGGTCGTCTCTCGGGCGGCGGCCGTCGACACCTTCCACCGTGCGATCGGTTCGCCCCTACCGCGGTTGCCCGAACCCATCGTCGGCGACCCGACCGGAATCCACGATCCGGCGGCTCGGTCTGGCCCGGCATGGGTTCCAATGGTTGGGGGTGCGTCGATCGTCGGGGCCCTCAGTGCGGTCCCGCCCGAGGCCGAGGCGCAGGAAGATATGCATGGGCCGCTGTATCTCACCTACGAACAGATGCAGAACCTCGAATTCGTGCGGGGCCTGTCGCGGCCGCAGATGGAGTTGGTGGCCGCCCGCACTTCCGCTCTCAACGAGTGCTTCTACTGAGTGTTGGCTCACAGTTTGATGCTCCGTGCGAGCTCAGAAACAACAGGTGAAGCGCTCGATGCCCGTGCGATCACAGACCCCTCCATCGATCCGCTGGTGGACGGCGGCCGCCATCTGATCGGGTTCGTCGACGCCGTCCTCGGCGGCGGGGACGTGGAGGACTCTCGGGCGTCGTTGGGGGGTGCCCTCGGTTCGGATGCGGTTGTCGACGCCTCAGGGACGATTGCCAACTTCGAGATGATGAACCGCATCGCCGAGGGAACCGGGATGCCGGTCGGCAAGGGTTCCCTGGTACGGACGGAGGAGTGGCGATCCCTGATTGGGCTCGACCGATACCGGCACGTTTGATCGGTTGGTCACCGCGGTAGGCCAATCACGCTGCCGGCGAGATGCCGAGCATCATCAACCTCGCGTTATCGGGCGCGGTCGGGTCGATTCTCTTCTAATCGGGTTCGCGGAACTCAGGGAACAGATAGGAGCCGGATACGGACGATCGGTGCCCGTCATCCCATCGCACCTCGAAGTTGCCTGCGTGTGCGGCAATAACTCGGCCTCTTCTGGGCGGCTGTCCGACTCGCTTCGAGAGTTCGCGAACTCGCATGCCTTTGCGTATCCGCATGGCCCCACGGTACGAAACGCGTAACGCCGCCAGGAGGGCCGAACGACCCAAAAGGCGAGAGGGTCGGCCAGCGGTCGTCCCATCCCGGGGTGTGATGACCGGTGCGCTCAGGGTCAGGCCGGTCGGTAAGGCAAGTAGAACGGTTCCCAGGCGATCCGGTTCATGGCGGCGACCGGGTCAATGAGGGGTTCTGCAACGCCATCGGCCACGGCGGCGTCGATCACGGCGAGCGCCACCTTGATCGACACGTCCCGCATTTCTGTGATCGGTGGGAAGAGCCCTCCCTGCCTGAGGCGGTCGTCGTCGACCGCTTCTGCCAGGGCTTGCGACGCCGCCAAGAACATTCCCGAAGTGATCTGCCTTGCCTGCGACACCACAGCCCCCAGGCCGACGCCCGGGAAGATAAAGACGTTGTTCGCCTGCCCGATTTCGAAGCGCGTACCTTCATAGACCACGTCGTCGAATGGGCTTCCGGTACTGATCAGAGCCCGACCTTGGGACCAGTTGAGGATGTTGGTCGGAGTGGCTTCGCTGAAGTCCGTCGGATTCGACAGAGGCATGACGATCGGACGATCGTGAGCGGCCGCCATTGCCCCGATCATTGGTTCTGTGAA
>JAZGIX010000157.1:0-3296 GCA_036482315.1 Acidimicrobiia bacterium
GAGTTGACCCTCAGCGAGCACCGCGTGAGTTGCCCGACGTGCGACAAGAACGGCGATTGTGCCCTGATGGACCTCACGTATCGCTACCAGGCCGACCAGTACGCATTCGGTGGCTATAAGCCGGGCCCGATCCAGCCGAATTTCGCGTCCGACAGCAAGGCGATCGTCTTCGATCCACAACTCTGCATCCACTGTGGCCGCTGTGTGCGGATATGCGATGAAGTGGTGATGGCCAGCGCCCTCACCTTCAAGTTGCGGGCGAACAGCCTCGAAGTGACTACCCCCTTCGACATGCCGCTCATTGAGACATCGTGCGTGCTGTGCGGGCTGTGCATTTCGACCTGCCCCACTGGAGCGATGTACGACCGTGCCGCCTTGGGTCAGGGCCAGGCCAAGGATCTGGAGAAGGTGCGGACCGTCTGCCCCTAT
Organism: Acidimicrobiia bacterium; assembly: GCA_036482315.1. Classification (GTDB taxonomy): domain Bacteria; phylum Actinomycetota; class Acidimicrobiia; order Spongiisociales; family UBA11373; genus JACZWZ01. The sequence goes on from JAZGIX010000157.1 coordinate 430, forward strand.
TGCGGCGTCGGCTGCACGATGGAATTGAACGTGAATCGGGAAACCAACAGGATCGTGCGAGTGACGGCTCCAGCCGGTTCCATCCCGAACGACGGCAATCTGTGTGTCAAGGGCAAATTCGGAATCGAATACGTGCACTCGTCGAAGCGGCTCACCACACCGCTCATCAAGGAAGACGGCGAGTTCCGCGAGGCCAGTTGGGACGAGGCTCTGGAGTTGGCTGGTCGTCGGTTGCGTGAACTCCGCGATGAGCATGGCCCCGAGTCGGTTGCTTTCCTCAGCTCCTGCCGCTGCACCAATGAAGAGAACTACCTGATGCAGAAGCTGGCCCGAACGGCGGGCGCAACTAACAACATCGACCAGTGCGCCACCACCTGCCATGCCCCCACGGTCAGCGGCCTGAGCTCAGCGTTCGGCTCAGGCGCCATGACCAATTCGATCGACGAGATCAAGGACGTCGACACAATCTTCCTCATCGGCTCCAACCCCACTGCGGCACACCCGATCATCGGGCTCGAAATGAAGAAGGCCCTGCGGCGCGGTGCCAAACTCGTCGTGTGTGATCCTCGCAAGACGTGGATGGCCAAACACGCCGATGTCCACATCCAGCACCGGCCCGGCACGGACAACATGCTGACCAACGCGATGATGCGCCACATCATCGATAGCGAGCTGCATGACCCCGAGTTCATTGAGTCTCGCTGCGAGAACTTCGAAGCCTTCAGCAAGAACCTCCAGGACTACACCGTCGAAGAGGCAGCCGAGGTTTGTGACGTCCCCGCCGAATCGATCCGACGAGCGGCAGAGATGTACGCCAAGGGGGATCCATCGTCGATCTTCTACACCCTCGGCATCACCGAGCACACCACCGGTACCGAGAACGTGCAGAACCTCGCCAATTTGGCGATGCTCTGCGGGCAGATCGGCAAAGCATCCAGCGGCGTGAACCCACTACGCGGGCAGAACAACGTGCAGGGCGGATGCGACATGGGTGCCATGCATGGCGATTTCCCCGGCTACCAGAAGGTTGCGAACGAGGCCGTGCGACTCAAGTTCGCCGACGCCTGGAACGTCGAGATCCCAACCAACAAAGGTGGCACGGTCACCGACTTCATCGAGCAAGCCGGGGACGGGGTACTGCGGGGCTTCTACGTCTTCGGCGAAGACCCCGTCTCCTCGGAGCCCAATCAGATGAAGGTGATCGAGAGTCTCGACAAGTTGGAGTTCCTGGTCTGTCAGGAGATCTTCATGTCGGAGACCGCAAAGTTGGCCGATGTCATCTTGCCGGCCAGCAGCTTTGCTGAGAAGGATGGGACGTTCACCAACACGGAACGGCGTGTCCAGCGGATCCGCAAGGCGATCGATCCGCCCGGCGAGGCGAAGCCGGACTGGGAAATCATCTGCCTGATGTCGGAGGCCATGGGCCACCCGATGCCGTACAACGATGCGGGCGAGGTATTCGATGAGATGGCGAGCCTCACTCCCAGCTACGGCGGGATGAGCTTCGATCGCATCGACGCGACAGGCCTTCAATGGCCCTGTCCATCACCCGACCATCCCGGGACGGGCTTCCTCCACGAGGGACAGTTCACAAGGGGCCTCGGTATCTTCCACGAGATCAGCTTCCGGGAGGCCGCCGAATTGCCGGACGAGCAGTATCCGTTCATCCTCTCGACCGGTCGGACGCTCTACAACTACAACATCGGCAACATGACCTCAAAGAGCGACGCCATTCGCCAGAAGGAATCGAAGAACTTCGTCGAGATGCACGAGAGCGATGCGAAGCAACTGGGTGTCGCAGATGGTGATCCCGTCACCGTCGGCACCCGACGTGGCGAAGTGACTGTGAGAGCGGTGGTTGGGAAGAGGACAAGGCCCGGAATGCTGTGGATGCCATTCCACTTCGTCGACCAGCCGACCAATCGGATCACCAACGACGCATTCGACAACATCACCCGTACAGCCGAATACAAGGTGTGCGCCGCGACGGTCACGAAGGATGAGACGGCACTGGTTGGGTCAGAGTCTCCCATCCCGGCATGACTGCCATCTCTGAAAGCCAATCTCTGTATGAGAAACGACTCGGAAGACGGTTCGTCTACACAGATGAATGAAGCCGTCACATCCCGCCCGGCGCGCCGCAGCAGAAACGGATCCCAAGAACTCGTAGACGACCTGATTGTGATCGAGGAGCCCGTCGAGATCCGCCTGGCGGGCACTGCCATTGCCGTCCTGATGCGGACCCCAGGTCACGACACGGATTTGATCACCGGCTTCGCTCTCACCGAGGGCATCGTGTTGTCACCACAAGAGATCGACCGGATCGAGTACCTCGGTGAAGGACGATACGAACTCGTGTTGCGGCAAGACATCACCGTCGACCCCGAGCAGTTCCGCCGCAATCTCTATGCCACGTCGTCTTGCGGTGTCTGCGGAAAGGCCTCGATCGACGCCGTACGAATCGCAGCCCGCACCGCGCCCCCCGGTCCGGTGATCCCGCCCTCGGTGATCTCCAATCTGCCGGGCAAACTCGAAACTGCCCAGCCATCCTTCGACTTGACCGGGGGCATCCATGCTGCAGCGGCGTTTACACCCGAGGGCGACCTGGTCGTGGCTCGGGAGGACATCGGACGCCACAACGCCGTCGACAAAATTGTCGGAGCACTCACCGCCGACAACTGGCCGATCAACCATCCGATTCTCTTCGTATCGGGCCGGGTCTCGTTCGAGATAGTGCAGAAGGCAGCCGTGGCCGGCTTCCCGATCGTGGCCGGTGTATCGGCGGTGTCATCGCTCGCCGCAGACCTCGCCGAAGAGTTGGGACTGACGGTGCTCGGATTCGTTCGCGACGGAGGCTTCAACGTGTA
>JAZGIX010000158.1:0-2297 GCA_036482315.1 Acidimicrobiia bacterium
CTTCTTGGTGATGGAGGGTCCGACCAATCCGATGCACATTGGGGCCACGCTGGTGTTTCGGCCGGGCGACTCGCTGCGGGGTGAGGGTGGCGGAGTCGACATCGAGGTATTACGCGCCTTCATCGGGGCACGGCTCCAGTACGTGCCGCGGTATCGGCAACGTCTCAAGTGGATTCCGCTCGAGCGCCACCCGGTCTGGGTGGACGACGAATACTTCGACCTCACCTATCACGTTCGACATGTGGCGCTGCCTCATCCCGGATCGATGGAGCAGATGCGGGAGATGAGCGGACGCTTCTTGAGCCAGCGTCTGGATCGGGCTCGCCCCATGTGGGAGGTGTTGGCCATCGAAGGGCTGGAGGACGGCTGTTTCGCCCTCGTGACGAAGGTCCATCACTGCATGATCGATGGGATCGGTGGCGTCGATCTGCTCAAGGTGTTACTTGCTCCGATGCCGACGACCGAGATCGGTGAACCCGATGAGTTCGAGCCACGACCCATTCCGGCTGCGGCAGATCTGCTGATCGATGAGGCGGTCAGATTCCTCCAGTTCCCCCCGGAGGTCGCCAAGAACGTGCGCAGGGCCAGGGACACCAAAGAGCTCGGCGACCTGGTGCGACATCGCCTGCGGGCGATGACAGAGTCGGCGCGGTCGGGATGGTTCGTAAACGCTTCAGAGACGCCGCTCAACCGCAAGATCGGCCCCAATCGCCGGATCGCCCATCTCACGACGGACCTGGATGTTGTAAAGGACGTCAAGAACGCTCTCGGCGGCACCGTGAACGACGTCGTGATCGCAGCCGTAGCGGGAGCCGTCCGCTCTTTTCTCATCGAGGAGCGCGACTTTGAGGTCGCGGGCGTCGATTTCCGAGCGATGGTTCCGGTGTCGATCCGGGATGAAGAAGGAGTCGGGGAACTCGGCAACCAGATAACCATGTGGCTGCTCAACCTGCCGTTGGCGGAGCCGGACCCGGCTGAGCGGTATCGAGCGGTCGTGGCCGCCACTGCCCACCGCAAGGACACCGATCAGGCCCTGGGGGCGGCAATGCTCACTCAGAGCGCCTCGTTCACCCCGTCGACTGTGCTCACAGTGGCGGCAAGGGTGGCTGCTGCAACTGTGCGGCCGTTCAACCTCACCGTGACGAACGTGCCTGGGCCGCAGGTACCCCTCTACTTGCTCGAATCGCGACTGGAGAGAATTTTCCCGGTGGTGCCGTTGTGGGTGAACCATGGGCTCGGGATTGCCCTCTTCTCGTATGACGGGATGCTCAATTGGGGCTTTGCTGCAGATTGGGACACGGTGCCGGATCTCGACGTATTCGTGGTCCGGATGGAAGCTGCGCTCGATGAACTGCACGACGCGGCGACGTGAGTAGACGCTTGGCGGTTGCCGGGGCAGTCGTCGGTGTGCTCTTCATCGCCTGCAACCCGGGGGCACGCGAGGCCGAGCCGTTCCAGGGGAACTGGCAGTCCGAGGCGTGGGGCACGTACCTCTCGGTCAGCGGCGGATCGATCGAGATCTTCGAATTCAGCGCAGTCCATTGCTTCTCGGTGGCGAGTGGCGGCGCACGGGGGGTGGGCGAAGTGCTTTCGATGGAGGGTGAGGTTCTGGTCCTGGCGGATGCAGGGCGGACCGTTCGATTCGAGCGGACCGAATTTCTTCCCGAAGAGTGCATCGACCCGGTTGCCAACGATCCGGTGGCAACCTTCCAGGTTCTAGCCGCAACCTTCGAGGAGCACTACCTGCCGGGCGTCGACGCCGGATGGGCCGATCGGGTCGAGGCGTTGCGTCCCCCGGCCGGCGCTTCGGATGAGTCCTTGTTGGATGCGTTGACCTTGTTGCTCGATCCCCTCGATGGACTCGACGTCAGGCTGTCCGCCGAGACAGAGGTGTGGGCCGCGGCCCGGGCCGCTCCGATCGACTTCCCAGATGTCGAACTGTCGGGCAGGGGTGGAATCCTGACCGGGTCGCTCGGTGACGGGATCACCTACTTGGCCTTCCGCAGGTTGGGAGAGTTCGCCGACGACACCGACGGCTCACAGCGGGCGGCCGCGGACGCCATCGACACGGCAATTGCCGCCGGCAACTCGCTGGTTATCGACCTGCGGGGGAGCGACGGCGGAGCGATCGATCACGCAATGCTGATTGCCAGCAGGTTCGTGGCCACCGAAGACTTGATCGCCCGACTGGCTGCGCGCGGTGCGGCCGGCTTGGTTCGCGCCGGCGACGTGACGGTCCGACCGCTTCCGACCGGGACCTTCGAGGGCACAACGGCGGTGCTGGTGGGGCCAGGCAC
>JAZGIX010000159.1:0-5782 GCA_036482315.1 Acidimicrobiia bacterium
GGCTCGAACTCGGTGACCTGGGGCTGGGGCTGGGGTCACACCGCGCCAAGCCGTATGACGAAGAGCGATGGATGGCGCCACAGTGTCCGCCTAGCGGCGGCCACTCTCAGTCGGGCAAACGGCGTAGATCGGCCCGCAGCCGCTCCTGAACCATCGTTGTCGTCAGATCGGATCTGCTGCGCTCGGCCAGTGCCCGGGCCACGTCGGTCGTGCGACGCAGACCGCCGGTCATGCCGTCGGGATAGTCGAGCGAAGCAAGCAATTCGACGACTCCGTCCATCGCTGCCAGGGTGCGTTCTCCCCCTTCGAGGTCGCCGGCACGAAGCAGGTCGAGCATCCGGCGTCGCATCTCCCCGGCGGCCTCACCAAGACCATTGAGGAAGGCCGGCACCGCCACCCCGAGTTCGGCGGGTCCGGGTACGTTGGCACCCGAGCCGAGGGCCGCGGTGAGACGCGCCTCGGCGTACTCCTTGGCCGCATCGTGTACGAACCCGGCATGCAGAATGTCGGGGGACTCGGCGAGCACCTGAACGGTTGCTCGGAGCAATTCGCCTGCCTCAGACATCAACTCCTCGGCCTGCAGACTTTCACCGCGGTGCAACGATCGAATCGCATTGGCCGACAACCGAATCACCTTGCGGCAATTGGTGAGCCCGATCTCCCTGGCTCGATAGGTGGCGTCGAGAACCGAAGAAACTTCGTCGCGGATCGCGTCGAAATCCATCAGCGCCGAACAGGTGGGTCTTGCCTCGGTCTCCGGGTCCGCCCGGTGGATCCGCGGCTCTCCTGGGACTGCTTGATCTGAAGCAGCATCGCCACGTAGCCGGCAATCAAGAGATCAAAGACGAGGTTGATGATCAGAAACATGGTGGAACCCGTGAAGATCGCCGCCCCCAGCGTGATCGGCACGGCGGCGACGAGTGCGATGAGAGCCAGCCGGCGCCGCGCCAGCACACTCTCTCGTGCTCCGGCCGTGGCGACGCCACCCGGCGCTGTTGCCGGTCGTGTTCGCTGTCTCGGATCGGTCATCGACCTCTCCCTCTTCGTGGCGTCGTCCCCAGGATACGGATGCCCATCACCGGTAGCGGTGCATTCTCAGATCTTGCGTCCGATTATCAAATCCATGAGCGGGACGGACTCCGCGCCATACAGGTTATTCAATGCTGCGACGGCACGTCCGAAAGTAGCTCGACCGCGTGCACCAGCGCAGGACCGACCACCTCGAGCGACTCGATGACCCCGGGAACAGAACCAGGGAGATTGATGATCAGCGTGCCCCCGATTATCCCGCTCACCCCGCGCGACAACATGCCATGAGGGTTCGATCCGAAGGTGGCAACTCGCATTGCTTCCGCGAGACCGGGAGCTTCTCGCTCTATGACGCGACGAGTGGCCTCCGGAGTCAGGTCGCGGGGAGCCATGCCCGTACCACCGGTCGTGACCACCAGACAGAATTCGTCCGCCACCGCCTCCTGCAAGGCACCCTCGACCGAATCAACGCCGTCGGCCACGACCACCAGATCGACCGAAAACCCGAACGCCGACAGCGCCTCCGTCGCCGCCGGTCCGCTGAGGTCTTCTGCCTCGCCGCGGCTCACCCGGTCGGAGACCGTTATCACCCTCGCTTTCAACGCTCCCATTTGCCACTCGCTCCCCCGGATTTTCGCAACAAACGCACCGGCCCGATCTCTGCCCCACGTTCCAGCCCTTTCACCATGTCGTAGATCGTGAGAGCTCCCACCGAGGCGCCGGTCAGGGCTTCCATCTCGACGCCGGTCCGATCGGTGGTGCGCACCGTGACGGTCAGCCGAACCCCGACCTCGATCTCCTCGATATCGACCTCCACTGCCGACAGAGGGAGCGGGTGGCACAGCGGGATCAGGTCCGCCGTCCGCTTCGCGGCCTGGATGGCGGCCACTCTCGCCACGGCGGCAGCGTCGCCCTTGGGGAGCGACCCGTCCATCAACGCTCGCAGGGTTGCCTCGGACAAGACCACCACGGCCTCGGCTACGGCTTCGCGGTCGGTGGTGGCCTTGGCTCCCACGTCCACCATCCGAGCGTTGCCCCGCTCGTCCAGATGACTCAGATCACCCACCAAGCACCTCCTCATAGCTTCTAGCCTCGGGACTTCGGAACCACTCCAGTTCGACGTCGGCACCCGCCGCTAGGTCGCCGACGCCCACCGGCACGACGGCAAAGGCGTCTGCAGCCGCCAGTGCACTCAGAACATTCGATCCCTGACTACCCGAAGGGGTCGCCGTTAGGCCGTCCCCACCGACCTCGACCCGCACCCGTACAAAGACAGTCTTGTCCGCGTTGGTCGCAACCGGGGTGGTCAACACGGCAGGGCTTCTCTGCCTGAACAGCAATGTCGCACCCATCCGCCTCAGAAGAGCGGGCCGGACGAATTGCTCGTAGGCCACCATCACCGACACCGGGTTCCCGGGGAGGCCAAACAGCGGCGTCACCCCAAGGAATCCGAATGCGAACGGCTTTGCCGGCTGCATGGCGACTCGCCAGAAGTCGATGTGGCCCAGTTCGCCGAGAACCTGCTTGACCAGGTCGTACTCCCCCATCGAGACACCACCGCTGGTGACGACCGTATCGGCATTCGATGCCGCCTCACCGAGAACCGAACGGAGCAGTCGGGCGTCGTCCGGCACTATGCCGAGATCCAGCACGTCGACGCCCAGTTCGGCAAGCACGGCAGTCAGCATCGGACGATTCGAGTCGTGAATGCCACCCGGACGGAGGGTCGGAGCGTCGGCCGGTGCCAGTTCGTCACCCGTGGAAAGCACGGCCACCGTCGGTCGCTGCACCACGACCGGCTCGCTGACACCCACCGACGCCAACAATCCAAGATGCATCGGATTGAGCCGGGTACCGGCGGCCAGGACGGTGCTGCCCTCCTCGATGTCGCCTCCAGCACGTCGAACATGCTCCCCCGGCGACGCCGCCGCCAACAAAGTCACCTGCCCGTCCACCGAGGTTTCCGAGTCCTCGACGATCACAATGGCATCGGCGCCGTCGGGCATCGGAGCGCCCGTCATGATCTTGATGGCGGTGCCGGGAGTCACAGCCGACCGAGCAACGCTGCCCGCCGGTACATCCTCCAGAACGGTGAGCGACACCGGCGGGGACGCCACGTCTGCCGCACGCACCGCGAAACCGTCCATGGCCGAGTTGGCAAAGGGCGGCACCGGATGGGAAGCCACGACCTCTTCGGCCAGAACCAGACCGAGACATTGATCCAGCGACACCGCGGTAGTGGGGAGCCGCTCCATCGCGTCCAGAACATCGCGTTGCGCATCAGCAAGGGGTCTCATGGCGGGTCCGTCTCCACGGTGTGTTCCACTCCGCCCACCAGCCGCTTGATATTCCCGTAGTGCCTGACGGCCACAAGACCGGCCATTGCTGCACCCCAGACCAGAGACCACTCTCGATGACCGAAAGCAACCAGTGCCGGCAGGTATCCGACGACCACGAACAGTGAAGCAACCGACGCCCGCTTCGTCGTGGCGACCAGAACACCCCAGGTGACGAGCATCGCCAGACCGAGCAGAGGTTCGAGCCAGAGAGTCATCCCGGCGGCGGTTGCGACCCCTTTACCACCGCGCAAGGAGTGCCAGACAGGAAAGCAATGACCGACAACGGCTGCGGCTCCGGCCGCAAAACCTGCGGCCTCCCCGACTACCAGATCACCCAGCGCGGCCGCAGCGACGGCCTTGGCCAGATCCCCGAACACAACGACGGCAGCAGTTCCCCGGCCGATGCTGCGCAGCACGTTGCTGGCTCCGGGATTGCCGCTGCCCTTCGAGTAGATGTCGATGCCGAGCAGCCGGGGCACGACCACGCCGAAGTCCACGCTTCCCATGAGGTATCCGGCAATCACCACCGCGATAGTCGTTCCGTCCATCGGGCAAGTCTAGGAATCGGACATGTCGTCCCACGATGGCGGCCCCGGCTTCTGCCAATTCCTCAGCGGCGGCTCACCATCCCCAGCCCTCGGTGGCCAAGGGTTTCTGTCCCGCTGCCGTGGCTCGTTCGATTCTGGCGACTGGAAGAGGAAGTCGAAGCGGGCGGTACTGTGCGTGAGATGGAGTCGCCCACCCCACGAACCGAGGTTCGCCGCCTCCCCGACCGGGCCGCCTACGACCGTGACACCATCAACGCCATCGTCGATGAGGCGCTCATCTGTCACCTCGGCTTCGTTGTGGAGGGGTCGCCGTTCGTCATTCCGACCATCCATGCCCGAGTCGATGACACCCTGTACTTTCACGGATCTCCCGCTTCGCGGATGCTCAGGTCGATGAAGAAGGGCATGGAGGTCTCAGTGGCCGTAACTCTCCTCGACGGCCTCGTCGTGGCACGAACCCCGTTCCACCAGAGCCTCAACTACCGGTCGGTCGTCGTCTTCGGCGAGGCTCGGTTGGTCGACGATCTCGATGAGAAGATGGCAGCACTCAAGGCGGTGACCGACCATGTGACACCCGGCCGCTGGGAAGACTCTCGGCCACCGACCGACACGGAAGTCCGCGCAACCCTCGTATTGGCGCTTCCCCTCGATGAGGCCTCAGCGAAGGTGCGGACCGGTCCCCCGGTGGACGAGGAGGGGGATCTGGCTCTCCCTCACTGGGCGGGCGTCGTACCGATGTCCCTGGTCCCCGGCGAGCCGATCCCGGCAGAAGGTGTCGACTGGTCGGCTCCCGGCTACCTGGCGGATTACCAGCGGCCGCGTTAGCGCGGTCAGCCTGACCCCTTCCCTTGCGAAGAAGGGTCGGATACGTTGACCGGTGTATTGGTTGCAGTCGCCCCCCTACCTGCGACGTGTCGGGGCCGCGCTGTTGATTCTGGCCGCCCTGGCATGGGATATCCGCTCTGCGGCAACGGAGCCCTTCCCAACCGCCGCCCATCCGATCATCGCCGGAGCACAGATCACCTCGGATGCGATCCTCTGGATCGACCTACCGCAAGGACGACTACCGATTCCGGACCTATCGCAAGCCACGGCGGCGCGCAACATCGCCACCGGCGAACCGCTGACTCCCGCGCTGCTCAGCGGCTCCGTTACGGCGCCGACCGATTGGTGGACTGTGCCGATAGAGATAGGAACGCTGTCGGCGCCCGGTGACGAGGTAATGCTCGTGATCGCAGAGCCACCCCTTGAAGCTCGCGGGGTCGTAATCACCGCCCAAGTCGGGGATCCGTTCACGCTCGACTACCGGCCGGCGGCCGTAGCCGTACCGCCCGGTGCGGCGCCGGTGATCGCAGCCGCCGAACGCGAAGGACGCCTCATCACTGCAGTCAGGCCCGGCACCGGCGACCGGTAGGCTTTCGCCGGTGCTGACCGCTGCGTTCTGGGGCCTCGTACAGGGCCTAACCGAATTCCTCCCGATATCCTCTAGTGGCCATCTGGTACTCATCCCCGCCCTGCTGAGGATCGACGAGCCGGACCTGGCGACCAGTGCGATGCTCCACCTCGGGACGCTGGTGGCGGTCATCTGGTTCTACCGCGAGGACATCTCCGGTCTGGTCCGCGAACCGCTGTCCGTTCACAGCAAACGGATATGGGGGCTGCTCCTCATCGGCACCATTCCTGCGGCCATAGTCGGCCTGACCCTTGACGGGCCGATCGAAATCATCTTCACCGAGCCCACCTTCGTCGCCATTGCTCTCATCATGACCGGATTCATACTGGCCCTTGGTCTCATGTTCCCGCCCGGCAAGCGAACCCTCGAGGACGGCCGAGCGGGCGACGCCGTCGTCGTCGGACTCGCCCAAG
>JAZGIX010000160.1:0-3065 GCA_036482315.1 Acidimicrobiia bacterium
CGAGACGCAGCAGGGTCGCGCCCTGATCCTTGGCGATCTTGCGAAACAGCAGATCCAGGGCCTGAATCCCGGTGGTTCCTTCGTACACGGTGTCGATCTTGGCGTCGCGGATGTACTGCTCGATCGGGTAGTCCTTGGTGAAGCCGGAGCCACCGAAGACCTGCAGTGACTGGGCCAGCAGCATGTATGCCTTCTCCGACGAGTACCCCTTGACCAGCGGGAGCAGAAGTTCGCTCAGCCGTCCCCAGTAGGGCTCATCAGGTTCGAGCGCCGCTCGATCCTGCATGCTGGCGGTGAACAGGGAGAGGGCTCGCAGGCCTTCGGCGTGTGCCTTTTGCATCATGAGCAGTCGGCGCACGTTGGGGTGGCGGAGAATCGGGACGCGGGGTGCCTCCGGGTCATGCCCCTGTGTCAGGTCGGATCCCTGGACCCGCTCTGCGGCGTACTCGAGTGCATTCAGGTAGGCGGTGGACAGGGTGGATGCCGACTTGACCCCAATCAGCATTCGGGCATCGGAGATCACCAGGAACATCTGGCGAATCCCCTCGTGGACACCACCCACCAGATAGCCGACGCAGGGTTGGTCGGCGCCCAGCGTCAATTCGCAGGTCGAAGATCCCTTGATGCCCATCTTGTCTTCGAGGTTTGTCGTGACGATCCCGTTGCGTTCGCCGGGGGAGCCGTCGTCGTTGACCAGGTACTTGGGGACGATGAACATCGACAGCCCCTTCGTGCCCGGTCCGCCTCCCTCGGGACGAGCCAGAACCAGATGGATGATGTTCTCGAAGTAGTCGGAGTCGCCACTGGTTATGAACCGCTTGACGCCTTCGAGGTGATAAGTGTCGCCCTCCACCTGAAATGCCTTGGTGGTGCCGGCGCCGACGTCGGAGCCGGCCTCGGATTCGGTGAGAACCATCGAGCCGCCCCAATTGCGCTCCAGCATCGGTCTGCAGAAACGCTGTCTTTGTTCTTCCGTTCCGACTTGATCGATGACCCGGGCCATCGTGGTGCCGATCAAGTAGAAATAGGCGGCCGGATTGGCCCCCACCAGCATCTCCGCCACTGCCCAGTGCAGCGAGGGCGGTGCTCCTCCACCTCCGATCTCGGTCGGCAGCGGGAACTTGTCCCAGCCACCGGCGTAGAAGGCGTCCAGTGACTTCTTGAGTTCGTCGGGGAGATGAACCTCGCCGTCTTCGAGGTAAGGAGGATTGCGGTCGGCCGCGGCGAAACTGGCGGCGAAATCGTCCGCGGCGAGACGCTCGATCTCGACCAGTACCGCTCGGGCGGTGTCGGGGTCGATCTCACCGAAGGGCCCGGTCAGATGCTCTTCGATGTGATTGGCTTCGAAGAGGTTGAACTCGATGTCGCGCAGGTTGCTCTTGTAGTGCGAGATGTTTCACCTCCGTGCGCAGGGCCGATGCTTACTTCCAACATCACAGAGTGCTCGATCACTCCTGATCTGTCAGGCGGCCGACAATCACCCGCAGAGTCGACCAGCCAACGGATGGCGAAAAGGGTTCTGAGGCCGCCGCCTCAGCTACGACACTCCGAGGCGATCTCGGTGATCACATCGAAGCCGGTTGGAGCGCTTGCCCCGAAGTAGAAGCACAACTCGCCGCCGGCATCGTTCATCCGGTAGTAGTGCTCGGTGCTGTTGCTCCCTGCCGTTGCCGCAGATCCGTAGGTCGCCGTCAGATCCGCCAGGGTGTCGCCGACCGTGATGCCTTCGGCCGTCGTGGCGTAATCATCCGGCCGGGGGTCGCCGGCTGCGTCGTCGGACGGGCCTTCAAAGCGCCACCGCTCGAACGTCTCAGGGCGGACGGGATCGCTCGGATTGGGGCCGAAGAAGAGCAGGGCGAAGCCTTCGATGAAGACCCCTCTGAGCCCCAGGTCCTGCGGATCGGAGATCGTGTACCAATCGGTGTCGAACTCCAGGTAGGAACCCCTGATGCCGTGGCCCAGGAAATCGATCACCTTGTCGATCACCGTCTGGGCGTCGTCTCCCAGGGCGAGTTTGGTTCCCCGGTAGGTGATGCTGTCACCGGCCAGGATCCAGTCGCCGGTCTCCTGGACGCCGGCGGTCACGTTTACCGCTAGTGCAAACCTCACCGGACCTGAAGGCGAGTTGACCTCGACGCTGTAGTCCTGAGTCGTTTCGATGTTCCACGTCCCCTGACCCTGCACCGCGAGCTCCACCCCATCGGCGCCGCGGACGGTCACCAGGTGCCCCAATCCGAGCGTGATGTTGGCGCTCAGCGTGCTTCCCGACAGCAGGGAGATCTGGAAGATCTCGGGATCGTCGGGTGCGGCATTGCCGACGACGGTGACCACTCCGTCGCCGACTTCGAGCCGACGGCTCTCCGAACAGGCTCGCGACAAGTCCGCCATGGTCACCTCGTCTGGTGCCCCGTTGACGGTGCGACCCAGGCCCGCCTGCGCCGCTTCGATCGCGGCCCGGGTTGCCGGACCGAAGGCTCCGTCCACCGTGAGGTCTCCGTAGCCGTTGCAGTTGAGGAGGAACTGGAGGGCTTCGACCGTCTCGTTGTTATCGCCCTCTACCGCCAGCGGCGGGCCGCTGAGCGGGAGAGTCGTCGTGGTGGTCGATGACGTGGTCTCGGTGACGACGGCCTCGGTCGAAGACGTCGTGGCGTCGGTGTCGGTGGGTGGGAGCGTTGTCGTGGTTGTGGAAGACGCGTCGTCCCCGCAGGAGGTCACTACCAGCGCCAGTGCCACTCCGATCAATGCCTGCCGACCGATGAACCGCCTCATGGTTAGCCCTGTCCTCTGGGTGCTCCGAAATCTACTCGGCGCGCCGCGGATGTTGCAGCCACTTGGCTGCGAACCGCCGTCTTCCATTTGGGAAAACTCTGGACTCCGACCGGGACCGAACGATCACGCCGTTGAAAATCAACATTCAAACGTTCGGTGGAACCTGCCGATGGACTACCTGCGAAGGCGATCCGATCTGGTGCGTAGGCAGCAGCCGAGCGAACGGATCGAAAAGCAGGAGAGAGGATGGATTCGAGGACTCGGTCGTTTGGCCGACGAGTACTAGCCATAGTCTT
>JAZGIX010000161.1:0-2479 GCA_036482315.1 Acidimicrobiia bacterium
CATCCGACACGTCGTAGTCCTCGAGAAAACCAGACACCTTGAAGAACGCTCCGAGGAAGGCGTTCCCCTGCATTCGAAGCTGAAGGTCCTCGCGGTCCGTCGCCTCACGGGCGATCCGGAAGCCGGGCAGGGTGTAGATCCGGATCTTCTTGTCGATGATCTCCTGCCGGAACTCGGGTGGGATCCGCTGCCACACAGTCTCCGGATCCTCCTCGGACTCCCAGACAAATGTGCCGCCTTCGTTGAGGCCGTCCAGCGGGTTGGTGTGAGTGAACGCCTTCGGGTCACAACACAGGACCACATCGACGTGGTGCAGATCGCAGTTGACCCTCACTCGCTGCGGGGCGACGACCAGGAAGTAGGCGGTGGGAGCACCCTTCTTCTCCGACCCGTACCGCGGATTGGCGCTGATGTGCAGCACTTCCTTGGGTCGTCCGAAGTCGTCGAGTTCTTCGTGCGCCTGGATGAGATCGTCTCCAACCGCCCCGACGATCTCGCTGAGGTTCTTTCCCGTCGTGATCATCCCCCACCCGCCGATGGAGTGGAGCCGCACCGCGATCGCATGCTCGGGAAGCAACGACGGCGTCCGGTCGGCCTCGACCGCGTATGGGTGGTCGATACCGAGCACGAAGTAGGTGTCGCCACCGGCCACCGACTTACCGTCCTGGCGGGAACGAACTCCGGTGGCGTACTCGTAGGCGCCGATGATCGCCTCTGGACGAAAGTCGCGCGAACCCAAGCCGTAAGAGCCGCTGAGGATCAGCGGAACCTCATCCGGGGACAGCGGCTGGATGCCGTTGTCATAGCCCTCGTGATGCGCCTCGACCGCCTTGGCGAGGGCAGCACGAACGTCTTGAGTCAACGGATTGTCCACCGAGAGCGGTTCGTCGGTTCGCTCGAGAACGATCACTCGCTTCTTCCCCGCCAACGCCTTCACCACAGCCGCCTCCGGGAAGGGCCGGAGCACGTTTATGTGGACCGATCCGACCTTGGCGTCGTCGTTCGCCCGCAAGAAGTCGACGGCGGCGTCGATGTTCTCGGCGGCCGAGCCGAGAGACACGAACACGCTGTCTGCGTCCTCGGTGGCGTATTCGGTCACAAATCCGTAGTGCCGTCCGGTGAGTTCGCCGAACTCGGTATATGCGTCCCGCAGGAAGCCAAGAATCGGCTCATTGAAATTGTTACGGCGGGCGATGACGCCGTTCATGTAGTGCTCTTGGTTCTGGACCGGACCGAGCAGCATCGGTTTCTCGAGATCGATCATCGCCGGCACCCGGCGTCGGGTGGGACCAAACAGCACTCGCTGCGCATCGGTGGGCGACTCGATCATGTCATCGGCGGCTCCGAGAAACTCCCGCAGCAGCTCGGACTCGGCCTTATAGAACGTTCTCTCGAGGTGAGAGGTCAGGAAGCCGTCCTGGACGTTCATCCCCGGGTTCAGCGCCAGCTCGGTCACCTTGCGCAGGATGATCGCCTGGTCGGCCGCCTGCTGAGAGTCCTTGGCGAACAAGACGATCCAGCCCGTATCGAGAGCCGCGTACACGTCGTCATGGCCGCAATGGACGTTGAGGGCGTGCTTGGTGAGAGCTCGTGCCGCTACCTCGAGCACCATCGTCGAGAGTTTCCCCGGAGCGTGGTAGTACTGCTCGACGCCGTAGACGATGCCCTGGCCTGAGGTGAAGTTGACCACCCTGTTACCGGCGACCGATAGGGCGATCGCCCCGCCCTGGGCGGCATGCTCCCCTTCGGCCTCGATTGCGATCTTGGTGTTCCCGAAGACGTCCAGCTTGCCCTCGGCGAATGCCAGCTGGTACTGCTCACCCATTTCCGTTGACGGTGTGATCGGATAGAAGACACCGCCCTGGGTGATTCGGGCTTCCGTGTGATACGCGACGAGCTGATTCCCGTTCGTCGTGACACGTATCCCCGGAAAACGAGGTGTCGCCATTTGCTATCTCCTGTGACCAAAACCATGGACCGCGAGGACAACAGAGACTACCGATCGGGCTGTTCCTACCCAGGATGACGCTGCGGGAGCCTTGTAGCCGTCTTGGGCTCCCTAAGTAGTGAGTACCTCACGTCGACAGAACGTCTGATGTCAACGATGCTTGCGGAGGGGGTGGGATTTGAACCTTATGCGCCCACCGAAGGGTCACCGCAGTAGACCTACCGAACCGCCACAGCAGGCCAGTTCATAGGCAGGGAAACTCCCAACACGCGCCTCGCGCAGCGTCGTCGAGTGTTTCGAGGCCGAAAGGACTCGAAGCACGAGATGCTTGCGGAGGGAATGGGATTTGAACCTTATGCGCCCACCGAAGGGTCACCGCAGTAGACCTACCCAACCGCTACAGCAGGCCAGTTCGTAGGCAGATATCAGCCCAACACGCGCCTCGCGCATCGTCGTCGAACCGTTCGAGGCCGAATAGGACTCGAACGGAGAGATGCTCGCGGAGGGGATGGGATTTGAACCTTATGCGCC
>JAZGIX010000162.1:0-2298 GCA_036482315.1 Acidimicrobiia bacterium
GTTTCGGAGAGCACGGATCAGTTGGAAGTCGCCGATGCCAAGTTCCGGCAGACTCCCGAACCCGATCGGGAGGATGCGAAAGTGCGACTCAACAGCCACGTCGTGTTCCGTACCGAGCTCCAGAACGGCCTCGAGGCGCTTGACGCTCCTGAGCAGATCGCCGATTTACACGCCCTGCTTGTCGAAGGGCACGCAGCGGTATTGGTCGCGACCGAGCTACTGCCCGCCCGCCTGTCACCGCGAGCGCTGTGGAATCTGAGGCAGGACACGGTGGAGTCGGCGGGTGAGGGGTGGCAGGACTGGGCGGCGGGCGCTGACGGACGGACTCGAATCCCCGACTCACCCGACCAACTCCGAACGAGACGAGGAGACAGCGGAGGGTGCCGTCGAGCCCGATCGGGAGGACGTGTCCGGCAAGAGCCGATGTCGCCATCCAGCAAAAGCCAGACTCGATTGTCGAGGCTGGCTTCAACTAGGGCCGTTTGACCCTAACGGCTCACCTGTCGCCATCCAGCAGAAGCCAGACTCGATTGTCGAGGCTGGCTTCAACCATGGCCGTTTGACCCTAACGACTCACCCGAGTTTGTGAAAAAAATCACATAGGCCCCCTAACGACTCACCCGAGTTTGTGAAATAATTCACATAGCCCCGCGTGAGCCGTTAGATATGTATGAGCTCCATAGGCGGATCAGGGGAGGATGTGCATCGAAGCGCGTCCGTAGGGGCGTGGCCTTTCGACCGCTGCCGTCCCCATGTCTCGCGGCGACTCAGCTTTCCCATCGGTGTGCTCACGCTTGCCTCGTCGCCCCGCCTGTGATGCCTCGACCACTCGGGAGGTCACCGCCATGAGAACCGCAATTCTGCCTCGTCCCGCAGGCGCCGGGTTCACCGATGCGTTCAGTGACAGCCTGTACCAACTTGCCGACGGCGAAAGGATTCGAACCTGTCTGCAATGTGGTGCGTGCAGCGCAATATGTCCCGTCGGGAGCTTCATGGACTTCCCCCCGCGCAAGATGATCGCGGCCCTCCGGGCAGACATGATCGGTCTGGTGTTCGAGACCGATTCCGCGTGGCTGTGCGTTGCCTGCCTGGCGTGTGCCGACATCTGTCCCACCAAAATCCCTCTGACATCGGGTCTCATGACCCGTGCCAAGGAGGAGATGCTGCTCGCCGGAAATGTTCCTGCAGAGCTCCAAGAAGCGCTCCAGAACACTCAGCGGTACGGCAATCCGCTCGGTGAATCGGCCCGGCGCCGCGCCGATTGGGCCATCGGCATCGAGCCCGAAGTGACGGTCGTAACGAGCACCAAGCGCCCGGTGGATGTGCTGTGGTTCGTCGGCGACTACGCGTCGTTCCATCCCCGGGTGCAGCAGGCCAGCAGGTCGCTCGCGATCGTGCTCAACCGTCTTGGGGTGGACTTCGGCATCCTCGGCCCCGAGGAAAGCAGCGATGGCGATTCGCAGCGCCTGGCCGGCGAGCGGGGCCTGTTCGAGATGCTGGCCGAGAAGAACGGCCGGGCGCTCGGCAAGCACGAGTTCAACGAGATCCTCACCACCGACCCACACGCGTTCAACGCGTTCCGGAACGAGTACCCGGCGCTGGGGATCTCCTATCCGACAAGCCACTACACCGAATTCCTCGACAATCGTCTCGATGAGATTCGGCCGTTGCTGACCGGCGACGTCGAGGCGACGGTGGCGTACCACGACCCCTGCTATCTGGGGCGGGCCAATGGGATCTACGACGCGCCCCGTCGGGTGCTGGCCGCGATCCCCGGTGTGGAGCTGGTGGAGATGGTTCATACCCGTGAGACGGGCCTCTGCTGCGGCGGAGGAGGGGGTGGAATGTGGCTCGACGGCTTCCAGTGGGAGAAGGCAAAGGTTCGCTTGCCCGAATTGAGGGTACGGGAGGCGGTGGAAGCGGGCGCCGGAATCCTCGCCGTGTCCTGCCCCTACGAGATGCCCCGGTTCGAGGATGCCACCAAGACGGTGGCCGGAGCGGAGCATCTGGTCGTGAAAGACATCGCCGAGCTGCTGGCAGAAGCGATGGCCGGAGGTGAACGATGAACATCGTGGTGCCGATCAAGCTGGTACCGGACCTGGTCGAGGAACTGGAGATAGACGACGGCGGAGCGGCGCTGGACACGACGTGGCTGCGGCTCGTCCTCAACGAGGTGGATGAGCACGCCGTCGAACAGGCCCTGCTGCTCAAGGCACGGACCGGCGCCGCGGTGACCGTGATGAGCCTGGACGTAGAGGGCGTCGATGACGAGCTCTTTGCCGCCGCTGCCAAAGGCGC
>JAZGIX010000163.1:0-2933 GCA_036482315.1 Acidimicrobiia bacterium
ACCCCGGGCGAGCAGCTCGGGTCCTGGGAGTCCTCCGTAACCACTGCTTTGCGGAGCGGGATCGATCACCTGTCGACGTATGCGCTCACTGTGGAACGGGGAACCGGCTTGTCTCGCGCGGTGCTGGCGGGTGCCCCTGCCCCCGACCCGGATCTTCAGGCAGAGCAGTGGCTTCGTGCAGCCGATCTGGCTGCCGCAGCAGGGATGGTGCGTTACGAGACATCGAACTACGCCCGGTCGGGACACTCCGTCGTCTACAACCTGGTCACGTGGGCGCAGGGTGAGTACGCCGCCTTCGGGAATGGAGCCCACGATCACCGCGGCGGGGTGCGATCGTGGAATGTGCGCCGGGTCGACCGCTACATCGAACGGATCGACCAAGGTGACTCCGCCACGACCGGCTCGGAGTGCCTGGGGCCTTGGGAGCGCGAGGTGGAGCGGGTGACGCTCGGACTTCGCCGTGCCGCCGGTGTGCTGGCCGGTGCCGCAGGTCGGCGGCTCATGGCGTCGGAGAGTGGGGTGGCACTGAGCGATGCCGGAATCATCGAAATCGTCGGCGACCGACTCCGGATTGCTCGTCCCCTGCTCGGCGATGAGGTATCGCGTGCGCTCTTGGCACTCGATCCCACTGACTGCTAACAGCCGCCGGTCACTGCTACTCTCGGACCTCGAATGCTCGACGAACGCAAGGCCGCAATTCTCGCTGCACTCGTAGAGGATCACATCACCTCGGGGCAACCGGTGTCATCGCGGGCCGTGCTGGACCGGTCCGGGCTCGGGTGCTCCACGGCCACGATCCGAAACGAGTTCGTTCTCCTCGAGCAGGACGGCTACATAGCAAAGCCGCATACCTCCGCCGGAAGGATTCCCACCGATCGCGGCTACCGGTATTACGTAGACCACCTCTCTCCGGGTTCATTGCTGCAAAGCACCAGAACTCGGATCGATTCGTTCTTCTCCTCGATGCACTCCGAACTCGAACGCATCCTGGAGGAGACGACCGAATTGCTCAGCGAGGTCACCCACTTTCCGGCGGTAGTGCTCGGTCCCGGGCTGCGGGGTCACCGAATCAAGGACGCCCGTCTGCTCGGTGTCGAACCGGGCGTCGTTCTGCTCGTGATTGTTACCGATGGCGGCCGAGTACATCAGGCCTTGCTGCGTCTTTCGGTCCCGGCGACCCCGAAGGAGATCGATCAGGCACAGGAGATGATCGACGAGACGCTGGTCGGGTCGATCCTCGATGACGAGCCTCCGGAAATCGACTTGACCGGACTTTCGCGGCCCATCAGCAGCCTGCTCGGGTTGGCCGCAGACGCCTTGGGCGATGCCGCCGAGGCGGGTCGGGACATATATGTCGGCGGAGCAAGCCGGATGGTCGAACTATGGGAAGATCTCGCCAAACTGCACCGGGTGCTCGCTCTGCTGGAGCGAGATGCGGCCCTCCCCGGCCTGTTGGGCGGTCAGGCAGAGCTGACGACGGTGCGTATTGGGCCCGAGACCGGGACCGGCGAAGCCGATCTGGCTGTGGTGGCGACCTCGTATGGAGACCAAGGTTCCGGCGGTCGGATGGGAGTTCTCGGCCCGATGCGCATGGACTACCGGCGAACGATCCGGGTGGTTGAAGAGATCTCGGAAGCGCTCGGCGAGAGTCTTGAATCCTGACCGTGCCCGACTATTACAAGATCCTTGGTGTGGCGCGGGAGGCGAGCCAAGATGAGATAAAGCGGGCCTTCCGCGAGCTTGCCAGAGAAACCCATCCGGACAACAACCCGGGTGATGCCGAGGCAGAACATCGTTTTCGTGAGGTTGCCGAGGCGTACGAAGTCCTCAGCGACCCGAATCGCCGTGCGTCGTTCGACCGCGGCGGTGCTTTCGATCCGAGCGACCTTTTCTCGTCCTTTGGTGGGATCGACGAAGTCTTGTCGCGATTCTTCGGAGGGTTTGCGTTTGGGGGAGCTCAGCAAGGCCCGGCTCAGGGCGAGGACATCGGCGTCTCCACCACGATCACCCTCGAGGAGGCCGCATCCGGCATCGACCGCGAGATCACCTACCGGGCACAGGTCCGATGCCCTACGTGTGACGGGAGCGGGTCGGCGGCCGGGGTGGATCTGATCACGTGTGAGCGATGCGGCGGCCAAGGCTCGCTCCGAGTGACGCGTCAGACATTGCTTGGAACCACGATGGCGATCGCTCCTTGTGACAGATGCGCCGGGCGCGGCAAGATCATCGTCGAGCCGTGCCCCGAGTGTCGGGGAGGTGGCTCGATCGCGGATCGGGTGTCGGTGTCGGTGTCGATCCCCCCAGGCGTCGACGACGGAGCGAGGATGCGCCTGGCGGGCCGCGGTCAGGCAGGAGAGCCGGGGGGACGATCGGGGGATCTATATGTTCAGATCGAGGTGCAGACGGACGAGCGATTTACGCGCCATGGGGCCGACCTGGTTCATCGGGTGATTCTGGGCCTGTCGGAGGCGACGCTGGGTACCGAGGTTGTCGTACCGACGGTCGGAGGCGACGACACTCCGATCGACATTCCCGCCGGCACCCAGCCGGGGACGGTGTTCAAGTTGTCCCGACAAGGTATGCCACGGCTGCAGCGGCGCGGACGAGGCGATCTGCTGGTGGAGGTGGTCGTGGCCGTGCCCCAGAGCCTCGGCACCGCGGCCGAAGAGGCACTTCGGGCCTACGGGGAGGCCACGGGCGAATCTCCGGCAAAGCCGAAGCGGAGTCGTCGCAACCGCTAGAGGCGTGCCCCGACGAGACCTGACTCCGGGGCCTGGGGGCCCGGGGCGTGGACCTCATCGCACTGAGCCGTATCACGTGGAGCCAGGGGCATCGCACGGCAGGGCGGCGCGGCGCGGCGGATGCTCTGAACTGCCCGGTGGTGGACTGGGGCCGATCCGGGTCGCTATGCTGATGCGCAGCGTTGTCCATTC
>JAZGIX010000164.1:0-5297 GCA_036482315.1 Acidimicrobiia bacterium
CGAGCGCGCGGTCAAACACCTGGCGGTCTATGACGTTGAGTACTACGTGTCGTTCACCGAGTCGGCTACAGAGGCTGCCCACGAATTCGGCCTGGATGTCGCCGCAGTCTCTGAACCATTTACGGTGTTCCGCCTTCCCGCAGCCTCGTTGGTCGACATCGCATCGTTTGAGCCTGCGGTTTGGGATGGTGATGCCTCCTTCGTAGACGCTGCCATCAAGTGGTACGACGACATCGAGGGACTCGATCGATGGTTTGTCGAGGATGGCCCTGCGGCGTGGCGCCGGATCGACAACGTGTCACTTCGAAGCCGTGCGGCGATCAGGACGTCCGGTGTGGTGACCGACATCGTCCTCGAAGATCATCGGATTTCGTTCTCGACGACTGCCGTCGGGGTGCCTCACCTGGTGAAGGTCTCATGGTTCCCCAATTGGACCGCAACCGGTGCTGACGGACCGTATCGCGCGGCGCCTTCGTTGATGATCGTCGTGCCGACTCAACAGGATGTGGTCATCGACTTCAAGGAGCGACTCCCGGAGACGGCCGGGAAGGTGATCTCGGTGGCGACCATCCTCGGATTGGGCACGATGGCATTCATCCGGCGCAGGGATCGGAAGCCAGTAGCCAGTAGCCAGTAAGCACCCGTCTTCGATACTGGATACAAGAATTCGATGTGTCGTGGCTTCAGCCGGAGGTTCACTCGTCGGGCCGGTGTCGCGCCTCGTTGCGCAGCGACCTTCGTATTCGCCACAGTCCCACCAGGGTCCGCGGGATCCGCTTGACGAAGGAGGATCGAGCGGTCCGTAACTCTTCGACCGTGGCCGGAACCTCGGAGATCCGATGACCGGCGCGCTCGGCACGGATCACGAGTTCGGTGTCGAACAGGTCTTTCGTGGACTCGACCGTGGGCACAAGTTCTTCGACGATGGACCGTCGAATCATCTTCATGCCGTGCGTATCCGTCACCTCGGATCGAAACAGCATTCGCAGCACCATGTTGAAGCCCCACGTGCCGAGCCGGCGAAGATGGGATCGCCTGTCGTCGGATCCGGCGACCCGTTTCGACGCGAGCACAATATCCACCGAGTCCTCGAGCTGAAGACCTGAGCGGATGAAGTCGGCCGAGAAATAGTCGATGTCGAAGTTGACGACCCAGGCGCCCTTTGCTCGAAGGAAACCGGCTCGCATCGCGGCTCCGTAGTCCGGTTCGGGGAGTCTGATCATCGTCACCCGATCGTCGGTGTTACCGATTCGGGCGACGATCTCAGCAGTCGCGTCCGTCGACCCGTTCTCGGCGATGATGATCTCGAAGACCTCTCCCAACGACTCCATCGACTCGATGAGGTGGGGAAGGGCAGAGTCGATGAACCCCGCCTCATTGTGGACGGGGATTACTGCGCTGACGGCGGGAGTCGGAAGCATCGGTTCGTGGAGTCTAGGGATGGGCCGTTCCCCGTAGAATGACGCAACCATGGACCTCGACGCAATCTTCAAGGCCTACGACGTGCGTGGAGTGGTGCCCACCGAGATCGACGAGGAAGCCGCTCGTCGGATCGGGTACGCGTTTGCCCGGTTCGCCTCAGCGGGTCGGATTTTGATCGGGCGGGATGCTCGGATTTCGTCGCCGGTGTTGGGGGCAGCTCTCAGCGACGGGATTCGATCGGCCGGAGTCGACGTCAGCGATCTTGGCATGATCACCACCGACATGGCCTATTTCGGCTCCGGGCATTTCGATCTTCCCGCGGTGATGGTCACCGCCTCTCATAACCCGAAGGGCTATAACGGGATAAAGCTATGTCTTGCTGGTGCTGCTCCAGTCGGTGCCGACACTGGTCTCATAGAGGTTCGAGAGTTGGCCGAGAGTGAGCCCCCTTCAGATCTCACGGGAACGTACCGGGCGGACGACATCCTCGATCCATACGTAGATCACGTCCTCAGGGTGGCCGGGGCCGCGGAGATCGGCGACCTCCGGGTGGTAGTCGACGGAGGGAATGGTGTTGCCGGCGTCGCGATCCCGTCCATCTTCGACCGTATTTCGCCCGAAGTCATCGGCCTTTTTCTCGATCCTGATGGGACCTTCCCCAACCACCACCCGGACCCGCTGCGGCCTGAGAATCTGGTTGATCTCACGGCGCTGATGGCCTGGGAGAGTCCGGACATGGGCGTCGCCTTCGACGGGGACGCCGACCGTGCCTTCTTCATTGATGACGCCGGCGTTCCGGTGCCCGGTAGCACGATCACCGCCATGATCGCCAAGTGGTTCCTTGCCGAAGACTCCGGGGCGAGCATCGTCCACAATCTGATCTGCTCGAAAGCGGTACCAGAGACGATCCTCGCCGCCGGAGGTACACCGGTGCGGACCAGGGTCGGCCACTCCTACATCAAGCAGGTCATGAAGGACACCGGCGCCGCGTTCGGTGGCGAGCACAGCGGGCACTACTACTTCAAAGACAATTTCAACGCCGACTCTGGAATCCTCGCCATGTTGATACTCATGCGGATCGTCACCGAGTCGGAGCGGCCCCTGTCGGAGCTTCGCCGGGAATTCGAACCTTATGCTCAGTCGGGTGAGATCAATATGGTCGTCGCTGATCCGGAGGTCGAGATCGATCGGATAGCCGGAGTCTTCAAAGGCGAGGATCGACTCGACGGGCTCACCGTCGACGTCGGCGACGGATGGTTCAATCTGCGGCCCTCGAATACAGAGCCGGTTCTCCGGTTGAACGTCGAGGCACCGGATGCAAAGGCGGTTGAGAAGCTCGTGGCCCAGGTGCGGTCCCACATCGAGGAGGTCGGCAATGGCAGTTCCTGATGAGCTGATGGAGATCCTGCGCTGCATCGAATGCCATTCGCCGTTGGATCAGCGAGACGCCGAGCTGGTCTGTCGGGAGTGTGGGCTTCATTTCCCGGTCGAGGGCGACATTCCCCTGATGCTTCCCGAATCTTCGTACCGTCCGCAGGAGTCGTAAGAGATTCGTTTGGCGGACGTCTGGCGCAATTCCATGGCTCTTCGCATCTAGCTCCATATCTTGCTCCGGCGTTCGGGGCCTACTCGGCCACCGAGTCCGCACCTGTTGGCGCGCCCCCTACCCATGCCGTCGGAATCGATCGGCATTACCGCACCCTTTGGGGTTGCATTGATGCCGGGCGGTCTTCGTTCGAGACCGGGGTGGTGTGTACCGTGGCGAGGCGCAGGGAACGTCGGGAGTGAGATGGATTGGCGAGAGCGGATCATCGAGGATCAAAGGCCGTGGGGAGGCTTCAGGCGGTACACGCTCAATGAGGTTTCGACGGTCAAGATCATCACGGTCTCACCGGAGCAGAGTTTGAGCGAGCAACGCCATCAGCGGCGCCAGGAGCTGTGGGTTGTCCTGGATGACGGTATTGAGGTTCACATCGGAGACACCGCCACCGTTGCCGAAAAAGGTGACGAGTTCTTTATCACGGCGGGAGAAACCCATCGCTTGTCGTGTGTCGGCGATGCCCCGGCTCGAATCCTTGAGATCGCGTTTGGCGAATTCGACGAGGCAGACATCGAGCGACTTTCGGACGACTACGGACGGGTGGACTGAGGAGGCGCGCCATCGGCATTGGAGAGGGCGCCGGCGACTCGTTGAGCCGATCGATTCACGCGGTGGCATGGGTACCATTGTTCGGCTGTCCTTCCGGCAGTGGTCGGCGATCTCGTCTCGGCCCTCCGGCCGGCAGCGGGGATGTCGATCCCGCCCCGGTATTTATCACCGAAGGCCTAACGACCCGTCACGCCCAGGAGTCTCAATGAACCACGACATCGCCGATCCGTCGCTGGCGGAAGCAGGTGCTCTTCGCATCGAATGGGCCAAGGGCCGCATGCCGGTGCTGGCCTCGATTCGGGAGCGTTTCGAGAAGGAGACGCCGCTCGACGGGCTCCGCATCGCAGCTTGCCTCCACGTGACGAGCGAGACAGCCAATCTGATGACGACACTGCGAGCCGGAGGAGCCGACGTGATGCTCTGTGCTTCCAACCCTCTTTCGACTCAGGACGATGTGGCGGCGGCTCTGGTCGCAGACGGGATCGCGGTCTTTGCGGTTCGGGGCGAGGACAACGACTCTTACTACTCGCATCTGCGCGCGGTGCTCGACGCCGACCCGCAAATAACCATGGACGACGGCGCCGATCTGGTGACGATGGTGCTCAAGGAGCGTCCGGAACAGCGGCCGATCGGTTCGACTGAAGAGACGACGACCGGAGTCATCCGGTTGCGGGCTATGGAAGCAGACGGTGTCATCCGGTTTCCCGTGATCGCGGTCAACGACTCGGCCACCAAGCACCTGTTCGACAATCGCCACGGAACCGGTCAGTCGGCGTTGGACGGCATCATCCGTGCCACCAACCTCCTGATTGCCGGGAAGACGGTGGTGGTCGTCGGGTTCGGCGATTGTGGGGCTGGTGTCGCCTCCCGAGCAGACGGACTCGGAGCGAAGGTGGTGGTCGTCGAGGTAGACGCAGTCAGGGCCCTGTCGGCAGCCATGGAGGGGTACACGGTTGCTACAGCCGACGAGGCTGCTCGAATCGGCGACATATTCATCACGTTGACGGGCAACCTTCGAGTGCTGCGGGGGGAACACTTCGAGATGATGAAGGATGGGGCCGTCCTGGCCAATGCCGGTCACTTCGATGTCGAATTGGATCTTGGCTACCTGGCCGACAATGCCGTCGGCAAACGCCGGATCCGCCACGAGTTGGATGAATGGACGATGAAGGACGGTCGTCGGATTCACGTCGTAGCCGAGGGTCGACTCGTCAATCTCGGTGCCGCCGAAGGCCACCCCGCCGAGGTCATGGATATGTCGTTCGCCAACCAGGCACTCGCCGCCGAGTGGCTGGCGAAGGACGGGGCCGACCTGGAGAGCAAGGTATTGCGACTCCCTGATTCGATCGATCAAGAGGTCGCGGCGATTGCATTAGAAGCCCTTGGCGGCGGACTCGAACAGCTCACCCCGGAGCAGGTGGAGTACCTCTCCTCCTGGGAGTTTGGGACGTAGTAAGGCAGACCAGGCGTCGCCCTGTCGGAGTTGATTGCTACGCGCCCGTCCGATGGCGTCGCCATGCGGTCGAGCAGACCAGTACCAGACGTGGTTTCTTCGTACGTGGGGGAGGCGTTCGCTGGATCGCGTTGAGCCCGCCGTCGAGTAACCAGTTTCCAGTACCCCGATACGGCGGGCACGATCTGGCTACTGGCTACTGGCTACTGGCTACTGGCTACTGGCTACTGGCTACTGGCTACTGGCTACTGGCTACTGGCTACTGGCTACTGG
>JAZGIX010000165.1:0-2880 GCA_036482315.1 Acidimicrobiia bacterium
CGGGTGTCGAGATACTTGGTGAGCCCGTTTACCTGAGCCTGGGTGAAACCAAATACCTTGCCGACGTCCTGCAACACCGACCGCGCCCGATAGGTGATGACGTTGGCGACCATCGCCGCCCGCTCCCGTCCGTAACGCTGATAGCAGTACTGAATCACCTCCTCGCGTCGTTCGGCCTCGAAGTCCACGTCAATATCCGGAGGCCGGCCCCGCTCCGACGAGAGGAACCGCTCGAATGGAAGGGCGAGACGAATCGGGTCGACCCGGGTGAGATCGAGGCACCGGCACACGGCCGAATCCGCTCCCGAGCCGCGGAGCTGGCAGTAGATATCACGGCTGCGAGCAAACTGCACGATGTCCCACACGATGAGGAAGTAGCCGGGGAACCCGAGCGCTTCGATAACCCCGAGTTCGTGATCGAGCCGATCGATCGCCACCTGGTCGATCCCTCCCGGCCCATCACCCGGGTAGCACCGCCGTGCCCCCTCGATCGCAAGATGGCGCAGATACTCCATCTCGGAGCGAAACGCTCCCGGCATCGGGAAGTCCGGCAGCCGCGGTGCCACCAGCGTGAGATCGAAAGCGAGTGACCGGCCCAGGTCCGCTGCCAATTCGACCGCCCCGGGATAGCGAGCCATCCGGCGGGCCATCTCCACCGGAGACCGCAGATGTCGTTCGTCCGTGGCCGGCCAGTACCCGTACCCGGTGTCGAGGTCGCGTCGCCCTCCGATGGCGGCAAGCACTTCGGCCACATCTGCCTGGGCTCGGTCGTGATAATGCACGTTGTTGGTGGCTACCAGCGGGATACGGAGCCGCTCCCCCACTTCTGCGACAACGTCGTTGCGAAGGTCGTCCTCGGGCATTCCGTGGTGCCATACCTCGAGATAGAAGCGATGCCCGAACACCTCCCGAAGTTCCATCGCCGCGGCGAGCGCTTCATCCAGATCTCCCCGCTCGGCAGCTCGAGGCACCGCCCCACTTCTGCACCCGCTGAGTGCAACGAGGCCGCCCCGTTCGGCCGCCTCGATGAGGTCCGCCTCTTCGTATACCGGACGATTCTTCTCCCCACGAAACTGTGCCTTCGTCACCAGGTGTGACAACGCCGAATACCCGACCGGATCAGGAGCGAGCAGCACCAGGTGGTTTGTCTCCGGCAGAGTGGTGGGCTTAGAGCCGTGCGATCTTCTGATTCGCCCCCTCTTGGCTCGCTGCGCTCGCTCCCCCCCACCAATCGAGCTGCGCTCGATTGACTCCCCCTCAAGGGGAGAGTGTTCAGAGCCTGCAGTTGCTCTTCCTGCATGCTGCACGCTGCCCGCTGCAGGCTCGATTGGAAGTCCGACTTCCACTCCATAGACAGCCGGCAGCCCAACTTCTGCTGCCGCAATCCGGAAGCGGGCAGCACCGTAGAACCCGTTGTGGTCGGTGATGGCCAACGCCTCGTATCCAAGTTCCGCAGCCCGATTCACCAGTTCGTAGGGGTACGAAGCCCCATCGAGAAACGAGTAATTGGAGTGGCAGTGGAGTTCGGCATAGCGGGACATGAGGAAGAGAGCCTATTCGATCAATCGAACATGTGTTCGATTGATCAGTCTTTAGTCCTAAGTCATAAGTCGTTAGAAGAGCCCCAGACGCGCTGAGGACTGGGGACTGGGGACTGGGGACTTGGTACGCCTAGCCTCGCACTGTGAGTTACGACGACGACCCGTACGATTCCGGCTGGGGAGACCGCGAGCTTCCACTGTTGCGTCGGCCGGCCGTCCGTAGTGCGATCACCGCCATCGTCATCATCACCTTCGTGATGCTCACCCTCATGTCCACCTGCACGCCCCGAACCACTCCGGTCGGGACGACGACCACCACCGTCCCGGGTCTTACCGCATAACGATCCCACTAGTGGTCGACCAGTACGTCCTCTTCGCGATGAGAGTCCACCGTCTCGAGTGCCCACGCCAACCCTTCGTCGGGTGACTCGACCGCGATACATCCCGACCAGCCGCCGGTGAAGTCCGTCGGCTCCCACAGCACCCAGCGCAACCCGTTCACAGCCGCTTCGAGTTCCGTTGGGTCGGCCGGCCAGCCAAGATCTGCAAGAGCGGCTCCGAGCCACCAGGCGATGAACCGGCCCATCGGAGCGCCGCGCCGCCTGCCATAGGCACCGCCACCACCGCCCGCCCATGCGATACGGGAAAATGCCTCCCCGACCGTCGCCTCAGCCAGCAGGCACCTGCTGTGGCCGAGAGCAGCAATCGCCTCCGGCGCACTCCCACGTACTGCGACCGCCGCCCGCGACCCGTTCGACTGTTGCGCCCACACGGCGCCGATATCGAGCAGCGCCTCGATCGAGTCGTCGTCGCCTATCTCCTCGCCCGCCTCGGGGAGAGCCACCTCGGTAAAGCGAGGAAGGGGAGGAGCGTCGAAGTCGGCCTTGTCCGAACGGAAGGTCGCCACGACGTAGGCAGGCTCCCACTCCAGGAGTCGCAGCGGGATCTCAAGCACATGGGAATCGATGCTGTCGTCGTCTACCAGGTCCTCGCCGCGCAACACCCTTTCGTGTGCGGCCATGGCTCGAGCCGGACCCGGTCCCAGGTGAGGAGCGAGCGACTCCCATGAGTGGGTGCTCGCCGCCACCTCCCACAACGGCCCGAGCGCAAACCGGCCGGCCTCCTCCGTAACGACGGAACCGGCGTACTCACCCGGGGCGTCGAGTGCCAATCGATATTCGGCGTACTCGGCGGCCGGCCACAGCTGCAGGCCGCGCTGTTCGAGGGCGTGACGGCAGCGTTCGATCAACTCGACGACCCGATCCCACTCCCGCGCCGAAGCGAGCCCGTCGACGAGCCTTATCAGAGCATCCAGGTCGCCGGCGGCGACGGCTGTGGC